>CAYUNP010000032.1:35906-38471 GCA_964446085.1 uncultured Pirellulaceae bacterium | reverse complement strand
TCTAACATCGAACATTCCGACAGGCGGCGAATCTCGACGAGGGCTTGCCCATGATTAACACCCTCTTTTTACCTGAGCTTCGCGAAATGCTGGCCAACAACAATCACGCAGAGCTTTCTGAGTTCTGCATTGCGCTGCATGCGTCGCGAACGGCAGAGTTTATGGCTGGGCTGACCAGCGAAGAAGTTTTTCAGGTCTTCCAGCATACCGATCCCGATACGCGCTCCGATATCCTCGCCTATTTTGAACGACAAAAGCAGATCGAAGTTGTCACCGAGATTGACCGTGAAGCGGCAGCAAAGTTGGTCGAACTGCTGCCACCGGATGATCGTGTGGACTTGCTTCAGGAAATTGACGACGCGATTCGTGATGAGCTGATCGCATTGATGCCTCCGGAGGTTCGACGCGACATCCTGCGACTTGATCAATATCCGGAAGACACTGCCGGCGCGATGATGACGACGGATGTAACCAAGTTTTCCGAGGACATGACGATTCGGGAGGCGATGGACCGACTGACCGAACAGGCCGAAGAATTCGAAACGATCTACTATTTGTACATCGTTGACGACGAAAATCATTTGCGAGGCCTTGTTTCTGCTCGCGAGTTGTTGGCAGGAATGCGAATGCCGACTCGCAGGCTGTCAGAAATCATGCAAACGGACCTGATTGCTGCTCACGTGATGGACGACCAGGAAGAAGTCGCCAACAAGGTGGCTCGAATGGATGTGCTGGCGATTCCGGTTGTTGATCTGGAACGCCGCCTGGTTGGGTTGATCACGCACGACGATGTGATCGACGTTGTCCGCGAGGAAGCCACCGAAGACGCTCACCGCATCGCCGCGGTAGAACCGCTGGATCAGAGTTACTTGCGAACGTCCGTGTTGACACTGAGTTGGAAACGCGGGATTTGGCTGACGATATTGTTCGTCTGTGCCCTGCTGACGGCGTTTGCCCTGGAGCAATATGAGGCTCGACTGAAGACGCTTTACTGGCTGGTTCCGTTCATTCCACTGATCATCAGTAGCGGCGGAAATTCAGGATCGCAATCGGCGACCCTGATCATTACGGCCCTTTCCCGTGGGCATATCACCGTGGCAGATTGGGTCAAAGTGGTGACTCGAGAGATCGTGATGGGCCTGTTGTTGGGACTGGGTCTGGCAATCATGGGCCTGGTCGCGTCATGGTTCATGATCGATACAGCGCCACGAAAGATCAGCGCCGAAGATCAACCTGCCATGGAGGTCACGACCGATGGTGGCCAGACATGGCAGGCCAATGACGCGAATTCAAAAGTGCAATCGCGTTTGATTCAGGATAATACGAGCATCACGCAAATGGCGTTCTTTGTCGTTCCAGTGACGCTTGTTCTGGTGGTGGTGGCCGGGACGCTGACCGGTTCCGTGTTGCCGTTGATCTTCGAAAGGATCGGGCTTGATCCGGCGATGATGAGCAATCCGTTTGTGGCCGGCATCATCGATATTTTGGGCATCGTTATTTATATGACGGTTGCCGCCTGGTTGGTTGGCGTTTGAGCCAATCAGAAATTCTGAAGTGCAAGCTTCGGGCCATTGTGTCCAGTTCGGAGTATCGAGGGTCGAAGTGGACAGATGCGAACTTATATCGAAAGTTTTCTGGCCCCCTAACGCGAATCGAGCCACCGCAGGAAGTCATCGGCACCAGGTTTTTGCTTTTAGTGTGTCAATCTGCCACCAAAAAACCACGTGATATAAGTTTAGCTTATTTTTCGCCGATTCTGAGCTCTCTTGGGCGGTTGTCTTGTCTGGTCGCTGACCTGACCATGTTTGCCGAAATCGATTGGGATCGAACGCTTTAATTCAACGTCATGAGCTTCATTGCCTGTGACGCGCCAATGGATCAAACCGGGTTCTCACCCGTTTGTGTTTTGAGTAGCGATACTTGAAAGCAACACTGGAACCAGAGTTTGAGTCATCGCGATCATCAATTTTTGTGCTTCTGCCCTTCACGGTTTCATCGTTCTGTTTGCAAGCGTCGTCGGAATATTTGACGGCAAATGCAAATGGATTTTGTATTGGGGCTATGAAAAGAGTCCATAACTGATGTGAGACAAAAGATGACTTATCGTAATGTGACGAAAATGATGACGGCCGCCGTCGCAGCAGCAGTGTTTGCTGTTGGACTTAGCGGAGTTCCCGTTCATGCCCAGCAATTTTTTAATTCTGGGAGCCCGGCTTGTTCAAGTTGTTCTCAAACGATCAGCTTTCCAACGGTCGGTGCTTCGTCAATGCCTTTGACGGCTTCCGATTCGACCTATCCAACTGGACAGGTTATCTACTCATCTACTTCCACCGCGACACTTCCAGTTGGTTCAAGTATTGTCGGCTCGACCGTCGGCGAAACTTACGCTACTTACCCGAATGCGACTTATGCATCGGGGTCAACCGTGTTCAATGAAGGCTTGAATGTTCAGGCCACAGGAACACTGACTTCAATTCCAGCCGCGACGTACGCTGCTGCACCTGTTTACTCGCAACCAGCGGCGCCCGTTTATACGCAGCCGGTTGCTCAACCTGTTTACACTCA
>CAYUNP010000032.1:22448-35806 GCA_964446085.1 uncultured Pirellulaceae bacterium | reverse complement strand
TCTCAACCAGTGAGTTACTCTGCTCCACGTGCGACTCCGGTTCGGTCAACGATATCGACTGGCTACCAGGCGATTGGAGCGGGAGTCGGTGCCGTTAGTTCAGGTCTGGCTCAAAGAAAAGCTCAGCAGGCGGCCAACGGTAGAATCCGTGGGCACGTTGGCGGCGGGCTTGGTGGAGCGAAGTTTGAAGGTGTTGGCTGGTCAAGCCAATCCCCGCAGTCTGCAATCGAGCATTGTTGCTATTGGGGAACTCGTCCCACAGCGCAAATCGGAGTAAGCCGTGGCCCAGATGGGCTTTGGTACGCTTGCGTTTTGTACAACTAGAGACGTACAAGCAGAGGACCAATGAGACGTTGTTAACCTGACGGAATTGGCTGAACTGCTTTTTCCATCAACCGACCAATCGCCGGATCGCGCATCAGCGCGGTCCGGCGATTTTTGTGTTCAATGGTATTGCTGGTGAATGAATTTAGTAGAACCGAAGTCGTTCGTCACCCAATCGACCGTTGTGTGCTGTGAGAAACGATGACAAAAAAAGCCGGACCCATCGAAGGATCCGGCTGATGTCACAACTGGTTTGAGAATTCAATCGAGACTACTGATCGATGAAATCGTAGAACTCGTCTTCATCGAGTTCACCGTCCCGGTTAGCGTCCATCTTTTTGAAATCCTTTCGCATGCTTGCCGCAAGCTCGCCCCGTTTCAGGACGCCATCTTTGTCACGATCAAGTCCTGCGAAATCGTCGTCAGCAACTTTGTTGGCACCTTTGCGTGTCTCTGTCTTTTTGGAGCTGGAGAAGCTGAGTCCTTGTCCTCCAAACTGACGTTCCTTGGCTTTCGGAGTTCGTGAAGCTTGCCGACTACGCTTTGGCTTCATTTCCTCTTTCTCTTCCATCTCTTCGTCGCTCATCATTTCCTTCTTGGCCATGCTTTTGTCAGCCATGCCTTCTTTTCCACCCATTTCTTCTACTTCGTCGGAGGTGATGCGATCGTCTTCGTTTGAATCGAGCGAGTA
Source organism: uncultured Pirellulaceae bacterium (assembly GCA_964446085.1). Taxonomy (GTDB): domain Bacteria; phylum Planctomycetota; class Planctomycetia; order Pirellulales; family Pirellulaceae; genus Mariniblastus. The sequence continues at coordinate 34,791 of CAYUNP010000032.1, read as the reverse complement.
CAGCAATCGTGAAGCAGCATCGATTTCTTCGAGAGACAATTCGCCGTCACCATTCTCATCAAAGAGTCGGAACAGTGGATTGGTGCTGATGGCACTGCTGCTTTTGCTGCGACGTGAGCGACGACGACTTTTGGTTGCCGTGGTGCTGCGTGTGGAAGAGCCTTCTTCGCGAGTGGAAGAACCTTCCTGGCGTGTAGAGGAACCTTCCTCAGTTGCTTTCTTGGAAGGACTGTTGAGACCATTGCCCATTCTGCGCATGGCATCTCGCGTGGCTTTCCTCGCCTTCTCTCTGTCCTGAGCTGAAGCTTCTGAAACGCCAACGTTTAAGAAACAGATTGCTGCAATTGCAAAAACAGCCAAACGGATACTGTTCATTTTTGAGTCCTTGTTAATCAAAAAATATAGGATGTCATCTGATGCTGAAATATGCTCCAACAATAGCACATTGTGGCCTTAACCGAGCTAAATTGCCTACAGAGGAACGCCAAAATGACGCGATATTTTTGAAAAACCGTCAAAAACGCCAAGTATTAAACCCAATCCGTTGGATGGCTTTCAGTTCCAGCCGAATTCAATTGAGAAAATCCCGTACTCAAAGTCGGGGCATTCCGATAAACTCTCGCCAACTGGGCGGAAATTTGAGCTGACCAGAGCCGTTTACCTGACTGATTTCAAGTAATTTTATGAACAACGATTCTCTGTTTGTGGGTGTGGATGTTGGAGGCACCAATATCAAAGTCGGAATCGTTGACGACGACGGTCGAACCGTTGCCCAAACAAAATTTCCAACCATGGCTGATCAGGAACCTACGTGCTCTCTTGAGAAAGCCAGTCAATCGATTGAAGCCTTACTACAGGACACTGGCAAATCGATTGACGATGTCTCCAGCGTTGGTTTGGGAACGCCGGGACCCATGGACATCGAGACCGGAGTCATCCTGACACCAAGCAACTTGCCTGCCTGGCGAAATGCTCCCGTTCGGGACATCCTCGCCAAAGCGACGGGCAAGCCGGTCTTCTACGCCAACGACGCAGCTGCGGCAGCTTTCGGCGAGTACTGGATTGGGAGCGGTCGACAGTACGATAGCCTTGTGCTGATAACTCTTGGGACCGGTGTCGGCGGCGGGATCATCGTCAATGAGTACAGCATCGATGGGGCCAATAGTCATGGCGCAGAGATTGGGCACATGACGATCGATACTTCTGATTCTGCGAGACGTTGTCCATGCGGGATGATGGGACACCTCGAATCGTATGCAAGTGCAACGGCCGTCGTGGCGCGTTGCAATGAAGCTCTGTCCGGCGGAGCCAAAAGTTTGTTGACGCAGGAGATTAGTGAGACTTCGCCGTTATCGGCGCTCATGGTTTCCCAGGCCGCCGACAAAGGAGATGAACTTTCTCTTTCGCTAATCGATGAGACCGCAAAATATCTTGGCCACGGAATCGCGTCTTTGGCTCACGTCATTGACCCCAGGGCTTTCATTCTGGGTGGAGCGATGGATTTTGGAGGCTCAACATCTCCCGTCGGAAGGCGATTCATCGATGGCGCCATCGCTGAAGCCAAAAAACTGGTTTTCCCGGTGGTGGCCGACAAACTGGTGGTTCGCTACGCGGAACTCGGCGGAGACGCCGGCTATGTCGGCGCCGCAGGCCTGGCACGCGCAGAGTTTCTCAAACGTCAGATCGCATAATGCCCAAAATTGACCAATCAAACATCCGTAACTTTTGCATCATCGCACATATCGATCACGGCAAGAGTACCCTTGCCGATCGAATCCTTGAGCACACCGGTTCCGTTGAAAAACGAAACATGCAGGAACAGTTGCTCGACGATATGGAGTTGGAGCGACAGCGCGGTATCACGATCAAGGCGCGTGCCGTTGCGATGACTGTCACGCACAAGGGAACGACCTACGAGCTCAACCTGATCGACACTCCAGGCCACGTTGACTTCCAGTATGAAGTTTCCCGTTCGCTCAATTGTTGCGAAGGCGCGCTTCTGTTGGCTGACGCATTCCAGGGAGTCGAAGCACAAACGGTGGCCACTGGATACGCCGCGATTGAGCACGATCTCGATATCATTCCGGTGGTCAACAAGATTGACCTGAAGCATCAACGAGCTGACGAAGTCGTTCAGGAGATGGAACAGACGCTCGGTATCGATGGCGAGGATGTTGTCCGCGTCAGTGCGAAAACCGGACTCAATATTGATGATCTGATCGATGCCATCGTTTCAAAGGTCAAACCGCCCGAAGGCGATCCAAACTCCGGGTTGCAGGCGATGATCTTCGATTCACACTACGACGAATACCGGGGAGCCATTACTTACGTTCGGGTGATGAACGGAACGGTTAAAAAGGGCCAGAAGGTTCGCATGATTCGTGCCAACACGGTTCACGAAGTCGTCGAGATCGGCCAGTTTCGTCCCAAGCAGACTCCTTGCGATGAATTGCGAGCCGGCCAGGTGGGTTATGTCGTGTGCAACATCAAGTCGCTCAACGATGTGAATATCGGCGACACCGTGACGCTCAACTCGGCACAGGAAGTCGAAGCTTTACCGGGCTATCACGAGCCCAAGCGAATGGTTTACTGTGGACTCTATCCGTCCGACGGTCAGGATTTCAAAGAGCTTCGTGAGGCCCTGGAAAAGCTGGCCATCAACGATCCAAGTTTTGAATTTGCTCCGGAATCCAGTGAGGCCCTTGGCTTCGGGTTTCGTTGCGGATTTCTTGGAATGCTACATATGGAAGTCGTGCAGCAGCGACTGGAGCAGGAATCGGATGTTGATCTGGTTCAGACGGCGCCTAACGTGACCTATGAAATACTGACCAAGCGTGGTGAAGTGCTGGCCATTCATCGACCTCAGGAAGTGCCCGACTCCGGGGACATCGACGAGTTTCGGCAGCCGATTGTTCGAGTCAACCTGATCCAGCCGGAAGAATATGTCGGCCCCGTCATGAAGTTGTGCAATGAGCGACGTGGTCTGTTGCACAACACGGAATACCTTTCGGCGACGCGCGTGATGTTGACTTATGACTTGCCGTTGGCCGAAGTCATCTACGATATGCACGATCGACTCAAGAGTATTACACGTGGCTATGGAACGATGGACTACGACATGGTCGGTTACTTTACGGCTGACCTTGTGCGAATGGACATCCTTGTTAATGGAAACAAAGTCGACGCACTGAGCATCATTTGTCACCGGGCTGACGCAGACCGTCGCGGGCGGGCCGTTGTCAAAAAGCTCAAGGAAGAAATCGATCGACACATGTTCGAAGTCGCTGTACAGGCGGCGATCGGCTCTCGAGTGATCGCCCGCGAAACCGTCAAGGCACAGCGCAAAAACGTAACTGCAAAATGTTACGGCGGAGATATTTCTCGAAAGCGAAAATTGCTTCAGAAGCAGAAGGCTGGAAAGAAGCGAATGAAGTCAGTCGGCAGCGTCGACATCCCTCAAAAAGCTTTCATGTCGATTCTTAGCACAGGCGAGAATTGAGGAGTCACTGGAGTAGCCGACGTCCTCAACTAAAAGATTCGACAGGTTCCGCAGCAAACGCATCGTGATGGTCTGGCGATCAGAATAAGGCCACAGGTGATGACAATCAGGAATCCGTGAATAAAGGAGGGGATTCTTATAGGGACGTGAATATCACGTCTCCAGCAGCTTCTACAGTGTTTTTGTGGTCTGGATTTGACTTGGGTCAAATCATTTGGCATGGATGACATGTTGGATTTCTGGATGGAGCAATGGGAAACGAAATTGGGTGGGTTCAATGTGGTGTCGGTCGAAATCCTTTGCTAATGGACACCAAATCTGGAATCGGTTGCCAAAGACGATAATCTTTGCGTTTTAGGCTATCCCTATCATTGGTTATGCATGCTTAAAAACCCTCGTTTTCTTGCCTAACCGGACGTTCCTGACAATTGTCAAGTTTTCTGATCCTTGTAACCGACACGATCCGAATTTCGAATGGAAGCTGTACGGGTCGTCCCTTTTGCGAAAACAGTGCCTGCGAAGTGCTGCTGGATACGCGAATTTGCATTTGTAGAGGGCTCATGCTGAAAATTCCGATACTCGTTACAATGCGGGGCGAAAATCGGGTAGCTCGAAGCTGCAACCTGCTTGGCTACCCAGCCCCATTTACTTAATTTGAAGCTGCGATTACTTGACGGGATGGAGACCCCCCTGCCGTGAATTCTGACACTCAACAATTTCTACATCCGTATTCGCCTCCTGAAACGAACTTCATGGAACGGCTGCGCTATTGGGCTGCCGCGACACCGGATCGAGTTGCCTATCGGTATCTCGATCACGGCGAACACGAGATCGGATCAGTAACTTTTGCGAAGCTCGACGAAGAAGCGCGAGCGATTGCAGCGAAGCTGGTTGTTAATGGATTCTCTGGCAAGCGGGCTGTACTGATGTATCCGCCCGGCCTGGATTTCATCCGCGGGTTTCTCGGTTGCCACTATGCTGGCGTGACCCCTGTTCCGGCTTATCCGCCGCGTCGAAACCGAAACATGGGGCGTGTGAATTCCATTTCGGAAAACTGTCATGCAGCCGTTGCCTTGACCGTGCGAACCGTAATCGAAAGATCTCGCTCGTGGTTGTCGGATGCTCCCAACCTGCAGCAGTTGGAATGGATCGCAACCGAAGAAGTCGCCGACGATCTGGCAAACGATTGGGTGGCTCCCAAAATTGCGTCATCTGATATCGGATTGATTCAATATACCTCTGGTTCAACTGGAACCCCCAAGGGTGTTGTACTGACACATCAAAATCTGATTTCAAATTGCCGCATGATCACGGTGGCCTTCGAAGTCACCAACGGAACCAAAGCCTGTACCTGGTTGCCGGCCTATCATGATATGGGACTCATCGGCGGTATTCTTAATCCGCTGTATCTTGGATCGACCCAGATCATGATGTCACCGGTCGCGTTTCTGACGTATCCGATTCGCTGGCTGCGTGCGGTTTCTGACTACGGTTGTTCAGTGACTGGTGGTCCCAACTTTGCCTACGCCTGGTGCACGACGAAGATCAAGGAAGAACAGTGCGAAGGACTCGACCTGTCGAATTGGGAAGTTGCCTTCAACGGTGCTGAGCCCGTCCGCGCTGACGTGATGGACGAGTTCAACAAGAAGTTTGGGCCTTATGGCTTCCGCCCGACCGCTCATTATCCGTGCTACGGTATGGCGGAGACGACGTTGCTGGTGACCGGAGGCGATCGCCGCAAGGAACCGGTAATCCGCGCCTTTGATCGCAATGAGCTGGTTCAACACCGGGTCGTGGAAGTCGACGCCGATGATCGAGTTGGTCGCAATCTGGTTGGCTGCGGTCAGGTGCTTCCCGAGGAAGATGTGCAGATTGTTCAGCCAGAGACACGTCGGGCGCTGCCTGAGGGTGAGATCGGCGAGATCTGGATCAACAGTCCAAGTTGCGGCATGGGGTACTTCGAGCGTCCTGAAATGACGGCCGAATTTTTCAAAGGTCGCCTTAGCCCTGACAACGGAAAATACTACGTTCGCTCGGGCGACCTGGGGTTCATGCACCAGGGAGAGCTTTTCGTTTGCGGTCGACTGAAGGATATGATCATTGTCCGCGGCGTGAATCGTTATCCGCAGGACATTGAGTCGACGGTCGAGAGTTGCGAGCCAACGACTCGTTCCGGTGGTGCCGCAGCGTTTGCGTTGACTCGTTGGGACCGTGAGCATCTGGTCATCGTTTGCGAAGTTGATCGTGGTAGAAAAAGTTTCAATTGGGACGAAGTATTCAAGCGGATTCGGGTCGCCATTGCTGAAGAGCATGAGCTTCCACCGGATGCCATCGTGCTGGTTCGAGCCCACAGTATTCCCAAGACTTCCAGCGGAAAAGTTCAACGGCACGCTTGCAAGAACGAGTTCGTGAACCGCAGCCTGCGAAATGTGGTTGCCGAATGGATCTCCTGGGAACAGGACAGTCAGGAATTGTCACACGACGTCCAGGCAGTTCAATCACTGACCGCCGAAACTGAATCAGCCCAGGGGCTTTCGCCGGTCGTTGTTGATTCCGTTATCCGTGTCGTCACTGCCACAGCAGGCAATCGCGCTGACAAGGTCGACATCGACACAAACATCGTTCATCTCGGACTCGACTCGGTTGAGCGACTTGATATCGCGCACACGCTGGAAGAAGCTTTCGGCGGACGATTGCCAGAAGACGTGTTGCAGGAGATCGAAACGGTACGTGATGTTGCCAGTGCGATTCAGGAGCATATCGGTGTTGAACCAGCCAACGGAAAGCCGGTTGGCGGACGCGGTAGCAAATCCCGCATCAGCGGTCCGATTCCCGAGTCATACTACGATTTGACGAAGTTTCCTGAGTTCCTGTTGCTTAGTGATCAACAGAAGCGAATCGAATCTTCTGGAGTTCGTAATCCGTTTTTCAGTGTGCATGAAGGTCGCGTCGACAACATGACGCAGATCGATGGCCGCGAACTGATTTCCTACGGCAGCTACAACTATCTTGGCCTTTCCGGACATCCCGAAGTCAACGCCAGTGCCAAAGAAGCGATCGATACGTTTGGAACTTCTGTTTCGGCCAGTCGAATCGTGTCGGGAGAAAAGACGATCCATCGCTTGCTTGAAAGTGAGCTGTCAGAATTTCTTGGCGTCGAAGATGTGATGACCTTCCCGGGCGGTCACGCAACCAACGAAACGATCATTGGTCACCTCGTTGGGCCGCAGGACTTGATTGTGCACGATGCGTTTGCGCACAACAGCATCGTTCAGGGAGCCATTCTTTCTGGTGCCCGGCGACGTCCATTCAAGCACAACGATTGGCGTGACCTGTTTGAGATTCTGAAAGCCTCACGTCGTGATTTTCGCCGAGTCCTGATTGCGGTAGAAGGTCTTTACAGTATGGACGGTGACTATCCTGATCTGCCACGTTTTGTGGAAATCAAGAAACGTTTCAAGTCCTGGCTCTATGTCGATGAAGCTCACTCGATCGGAACGCTTGGTGACACGGGCCGTGGCATCGGAGAAATGTACGGCGTTGATCGCAGCGATGTCGATTGTTGGATGGGCACGTTGAGCAAATCGTTTGGCAGTTGTGGTGGATTCCTGGCCGGGAAAGCAGAACTGATCCAGTTCCTGCGATACACGACGCCAGGTTACGTTTTCGCGGCGGGAATGCCGCCAGCAAACGCGGGTGCGGCTCTCGGGTCGCTGCGAATGCTTAAAAAGAATCCGCAATTGGTTACCAAGCTGCAAAGCAATTCGCAGTTGTTCCTCAAATTGGCTCAGGATGCTGGTGTTGATACCGGCATGGCTCTGGGGACGCCGATCATTCCGATCATTTGCGGTCACAACTCGCGGGCGCTGTTACTTTCGGAAGCACTTTACAACGAAGGCATTAATGCTCAGCCGATTCTTTACCCTGCTGTCCCGCAGGAGGAAACTCGCGTGAGGATTTTCATGACGGCCAGTCACACGGAAGAGCAAATTCGCCACTCGGTGAAGATCCTCGCCAAAGCCTGGGATCAGATCATGAACTGAAGAGGAAAAGCGGCGCCGGTCGGCGTCTAGTTTGTTCTTGTTGCAATTGTTGTTGAGAATTGATTTGTCCGGTCGAATATCCGCGCGGCTTCGACTAGAATCTGGCCTTCCAAACAGTTCTGAATGAAAAAAGATTTACCGCCAATGCCAAATAAGGACAAGGTTCTCATCGCAAACGGGCAGGGATTCTGGGGAGACAGTATCCTTGGTCCCGTCCGACTGGTGAACGAAGGACCGCTCGACTATCTGACGCTAGACTATCTCGCCGAAGTCACGATGAGCATCATGCAGAAGCTCAAAACCCGTGATCCCAACGCGGGGTATGCGACTGACTTCGTACGCATGGTCGAACGGGTTTTGCCAGTCTGCCGCGAGAAGGGTATCAAGATCGTTGCCAACGCAGGCGGCGTGAATCCTCAAGCCTGTCGCGCAGCGGTTGCCGATGTGGTCCGCAAACTTGGAATCAAGGGTGTCAAAATCGGAGTCGTGGAAGGCGACGATATCCTCGCGGATTTGAAGTCTCTCATTGATGGCGGCGAGAAGTTCAAAAATATGGACACCGGCGAAGAGCTGGCTCCATTGGTCGACAAGGTCATGAGCGCCAACGTCTACATCGGTGCCGAACCGATCGTGGAAGCACTCAAACAGGGCGCGGACATCGTGATCACTGGTCGAGCCACAGATCCTTCGGTCGTTCTGGCTCCTTTGATGTACGAGTTCGGTTGGTCGATGGACGACGTGAACATGATGGCCGCCGGCACAATCGCCGGTCACATCGTTGAGTGTGGTGCACAATGCACTGGTGGAAACTTCGTCGGCTGGAAAGATGTGCCCGACATGGCTCGTATGGGTTACCCTGTAATCGAAGCCAGTCCTGACGGATCGTTTGTCGTCACCAAGCACGATGGAACGGGCGGGCTGGTCAACGTGGAGACCGTGACATCCCAGTTGGTCTACGAGATGGGCGATCCATCCTGCTACATCACTCCGGACTGCATCGCTGATTTCACATCGATCCAACTCAAACAGGATGCCGACAACCGGGTTCACGTTTCTGGCATCAAAGGCGGTCCGGCAACGGATACTTACAAGGTTTCAGTTTCGTATCAGGACGGTTACAAGCTGGTTGGACAACTCACCGTTGCCGGTCCCGACGCAGTCGCCAAAGCCAAACTCTGTGCCGACATCGTGTTTGATCGAGTCGCTCTCGATGGGGTTGAGTTTGCTCCTGAAGAGAGATTTGTGGAGATCGTCGGAACCAACGTTTGCCACGCCGGAATCGCCGACGCACCAACTGAACCGGCTGAAGTCATTCTACGCATCGGCGCCAAGGGCCATGATAAAACCAGGCTGAATCGGCTGGGAATGGAAATCGTTCCCCTGGTAACCAGCGGACCGCCAGGAGTGACCGGATTTGCAGGAGGTCGTCCAAAGGCTACGGATATTATTAGCTATTGGCCGGCGCTGATCTCAAAAGAGAAGGTCAAGTGTTCTGTTTCGGTGGAAGAGGTTTAGGGTGCTGCGGCGACACGCTGTAGCTACCAATCATAACCCGAAGCGTAAGCGAGGGATCGATCCCTCGCTCACGCTTCGGGTTATGATCTCCGATCCCCACCGAGACAAGTCGATACAGAACGTTCAATCATTTAGACAAGCACGCAGAAACCATGAAAGTTCCTCTTTCCAAAGTCGCATACGCCCGTTCCGGTGACAAAGGTGATGGCAGCAATGTCGGCGTCGTTGCCTATCACTCTGCTGGTTACGATGTCATTTGTGAACAGCTCACCATTGATGCCGTGAAAGCTCACTTCAAGGATATTTGCTTTGGTGATGTCAAACGTTACGAAGCACCCAACCTGATGGCGTTGAATTTCATTCTCCACGATTCGCTTGGCGGTGGTGGAAGTGAAAGTTTAAAAACCGATGCTCAGGGTAAAACGCACGGACTGGGAATACTCTACATGGAGATCGAAGTTCCTGACGGTTTCCAGTTGCACGAGTAGTATCTTGCCGTGAGCGTTCTCCAACAGTTACACGAGCGGGCAAAACCACTCAATCGACGGGTCGTTTTTCCAGAGGCTTCCGATCCTCGTGTGATCGAAGCCGCCAACGAATTTCAGGCAGCGGGTCTTGGCCAGGCCGTGTTGCTGGATCCGCCGCCCGAGGCAGCAACGCATTCCGCGGTTGAAATCGTTGACAGTTCCTGCACGAAGACACCCATTCGTAGCGCCTGCGTTGAGCAGCTAATTGAAAATCGCAAACACAAACGGATGGATGAAGCGAAAGCCGTCAAAGCAATCGCCAATCCATTATTGTTTGCTTCGCTGCTGGTTCGCATTGGATATGTCGATGCATGCGTCGCCGGAAGTCTGGCCACCACTGCCGATGTCATTCGAGCTGGTCTCTACGGTGTCGGTACGCCGCCCGAAAGTAAACTCGTTTCAAGTTACTTTTTGATGCAGTTGCCCGACCGCGCAGTTACGTACGCTGACTGCGGAGTCGTTCCCGATCCCGATGCCGAGCAGTTAGCTGAGATCGCGATTGCCTCCGCTGCCAGTCACGAAAAGTTAACTGGCGAAACACCGCGTGTTGCGATGCTGTCCTTCTCTACCTTTGGAAGCGCATCTCACCCTCGTGTCGATAAAGTTCGCGCTGCCCTGGGAATCGCCAAAGAGAAATCACCTTCTTTGATCATCGATGGCGAACTCCAATTCGATGCCGCCTACGATCCGGAAGTTGCCGCCAGAAAGGCGCCCGATTCGCCAGTTGCCGGAAACGCCAATGTGTTTGTGTTTCCCGATCTGGATTCCGGAAACATCGCCTATAAAATCACACAGCGCGTCGGCGGAGCAACCGCACTTGGGCCGCTGATTCAGGGTTTGGCGAAACCCTGCATGGATCTTTCGAGAGGATGTTCAGTCAGCGATATTGTTGATGTTGCCGTAATTGCCAGCGTTATCGTTTGAAAACGCACGATAGGCTGTGCGTCCAGTCCGGGTTGTGCGCGTTGTTGAACTAAAAAATTGACGACCCTGATTTTGGGCGATATTCTATTATAGTAATAAAGTGAGCGTGAACTTCTTTCATGGGGTAAGGAATTCACAGATAGATATCAGCCTACTTCCAAAGATGGGATTCCCATGCCACGACTTGCTCAGCTACTTGGCCTATTCGCAGTCACCTTGATCAGTCTTTCTGCGACTGACCATTCTCGCAGCCGACTCGCTGCCCAGGATCTTGCAGATGTGATTGAGAAAAGCGAACGTTCGGTCGTTCGTATCGAAGTCAAAGGCAACAAGGGCGATTCACTGGGCAGTGGCTTCGTTGTCGAGTCCAGCGGCATTATCGTAACGAATGTTCATGTTCTTGCCGGAGCTCAGAAAGCGACGGCCACGTTTGCCAACGGAAAAAAATATAACATCGAAGGAACCTACTATTTCGATGAGTCGCGAGACATTTGCATCGCGCAAATCGATGGTGAGGATCTGCCGACGATTGATATTAACAAAGATCTGCCTCGCAAAGGACAGACGGTAACAGCACTTGGTGCACCACGTGGCCTGTCGTTCACGGCGACCAACGGAATCGTCAGCGCGATGCGAAAAGGCGAACAGCTTGGGCCAGATCGCAGAGGCACGTGGATTCAGATTGATGCGGCTCTTTCGCCAGGAAACAGTGGTGGTCCACTGATCAATTCTGAAGGACAGGTGATCGCTATGAGCACACTTGCTTCCAGAGGCGATTCGCAGAACCTGAATTTTGGAATTTCGGCGGGCGATATCAACAATGCCCTCGATAAGTCAGACGATTTTGATCTGGTTTCGTTGCCAGAGGGTGTTGGCGAAATCGAAACTGATGAAGGCGGCGGAGGCGGTGCCGGAGAGGAGCGGATGATCGCTCGGCCTTCGATCCCTGAAAAAGCGATTGCCGATTACGTCCAGAGTTGTCGCGATGACTACAAATCACTTTCCAAGAAAATTGTTCGCCAGGCATCCGAAAGTGACAAGGAGTTTCGTCTGATGCGACGGGGCAAAGTTCCAATTCCTGGAAACGGCGGAGGCGACCACGACGTTGTTGTTGTGTCCAATACGCGAAACAAAAAGCGTGAAATTTACTTTCGCAGCGACCGCGTCAAAGAACGCGAAGTCCGTAGAGCTGAGCAGAAAGCAATGGCTTTGAAGAAAGTCAAAGGTTCTTTGGGGAAGAGCGAAAACGATGACTCACTGTTTGAATTGTTGAAGCATACCGGACAGTTTCTTGATCCCCGCGACAAGAACTCAATTGGACTTCTTGAGGGTGGTGCCGTCATTCATCCGTTCAATGACCATGATGCAATTGTCCTGTTCGACGACAAGCCGTACCTTGTGTGGTTGCCTTCGACCAGCGGTTTGGCTCGTGGAGCCGAACTGGCACCGACGACTGTTTTCGTTGCAGGAACCCAGACGGTCATGCTCCCTGGTGAGGGAACAATGGCGGTTACATTGCTGGTTTCTCTGAAAGAGTCGGAACTCAAGAAGGCGATCTATGGCGATGCTCAGGGAATGGCTAAAAAAGGCAAGAAGATCAAAGAGAGCGAATTGCGAACCTGGACTGCAGGCAAGCATTCCGTAATCGCGAAAGTGATTCATGTCGGAGACGAGAACGTAACGCTTGAAAAAATAAATGGAAAAACCGTTGAAGTATTGCGGTCAATCCTGTCCGAAAGCGATAGCGAATATCTCGACAAGCTGTCCAAATAGGTCGCGCTCAAAATCGTGCCACGGTGGTCCCCACCGTGAGCTCAGTTCGTAGCACGGTGGTC
>CAYUNP010000032.1:0-22348 GCA_964446085.1 uncultured Pirellulaceae bacterium | reverse complement strand
TCAAAATCGTGCCACGGTGGTCCCCACCGTGAGCTCAGTTCGTAGCACGGTGGTCCCCACCGTGAGCTCAGTTCGTAGCACGGTGGTCTCCACCGTGAGCATTCAGTTCATAACACGGTGGTCCGCGCCGTGGTCCTGCAGTCACGAGCTTGACTGTAAAACTGAGCAACGGTGTCTACCTGTTACCCAACAAATTCGCTCCATACGAATGCCAAAAAGCTGGCTTCGGCGATGCGTTTCCGCTAAGTTAATGTTTCATGTCACAAATGGAGCATTGCCATGTTTGCGGGAAACCTGTTTAAGCTGTTTGCAATTGTCGTCCTGTTGGCTTGTCCCAACATCGTCTCGAGCCAGGAAGTTTCCGGGAAAGTTACTTCCGACTTGCCTTCTCCCGACGAGGTGGTCGAGCGCTACATTCTTGCCAAAGGTGGCTATGAGTTACTGGCCAGCATTTCGTCATCGCACATCGTTTGGAAGTATGTTGACAACGGAGTCGAGTGGACTTTCGAGCGTTGGACGGTGCCGGGACAGTACTATGCCGAACGATCTCGCAATGGTGAACTGGATCAGACTTACGGTTGCTGGGTCGCCCCGAAAAAATCGGCGGCGGGAAAACTGGCAGGTGTCGCCTGGCGTAAAAGAATGGATCGTGAAGTCTACATGAAACAGGGAGTTGAGTTGCAGCAGACTCTAGTCGAATCGTTGTTTGTCGATGGTTCAACTCGCTGGAGTGATCGCACCAAATCAGTAAAGTGCGTGGCAAAGAAAAAGATGGATGACCGTGAATGCTATCAGCTGAAATTCGTTGCGCATGATGGAGTGGAAACCGATCGCTACTTTGATGTTGAAACTGGCTATCTGCGTTGCACGGTCACGGACGAAAATGGAACGGGAGAAAAAGTAACCAGAAAGTTTGCGAACCATAAACTGATTGGCGATGTAGTCGTCGCTATGAAACAGACGATCATTTCTGATACGGGGACTGATGTTTGGGAAATCCAGAGCTTCGAGCGCGATGTTGATATTGATATTGACCGGTTTGAGTTGCCAGAACAGGTCCGTTTCGCTATTAACGACCAAAGGTCAAAAACCGAATTGGCCAAAGATGCTGGGTCGCCGTGAGAATTTTGACAAGATTCTGGTCGTCGCAGCGAATATGAGAATGTGACTTAACGCTTCCACTTCATCACGGACTCGAAATGACTTTGGCTCAACAGCTTGAACAATTGGACAACTTGCGTGCATCGGGCTCTTTGTCGGAGGCTGAATTTCAGAACGCCAAGGAGAAACTTCTTTCGAGTGACGCAAAACCCCTGCACAAGATTGCTGGAACGATCCACGGGATCGAAGAGAGGACCTATTGTACGCTGATGCACATCTCCCAGTTGCTGATCTGGTCGGGTGTGGGAATCCTCGTGCCGATTTTGATGTGGGTTCTCGGCAAGGATCAGTCGGAACTGGTTCATCAGCATGGCAACCGAATGATGAACTGGCTCATCAGCAGTTTCATTTACGGTGTGGTTTCAGCATTGCTTGTTATCTTTCTTATTGGCGTTCCAATGGCGATTGTGTTGGGCATTTTGAGCGTGGTCTTTCCAATCCTCGCTGCCTTGAAAGCCAACGATGGGCATCTGTGGTCCTATCCTTTGACGATCAAATTTCTTCAGGAAGATTAGTTTGCCGTGTTCCTGCGGCGCCCTCTAACGCGTGGATTCCAGGTTTGTTAATATGTGAACTGTAGTGGGACGGTGAAAACTTCATAAGTCCGTCGAAGCGATGATATCCCGACGCTCAGGCGAGGGGTTGGCGACAGTTTTCACAGGCCACCAATAAAAAATGTCACATGCACGGGCTGAAGTTTGAACGAAAAAACGCAAGATCAAGTCGACTACGGGTTGCTGCGAACTCTGCACCGCATGCTTCGCCAGCTCACTGATATCGAGGACCGCATGCGTCGTGGTCCGATCCAGATTCGTCTGGTGAACACGACTCAGCAGGGCTTTTCGGACGCGCTCGAAGCCAAGAAACTTGAGTTGGCTGCGGTCCGAAAGGATTCGAAAACAAAGCAGGCTCAACTCGATGATCGTGAAGCCAAAGTGGAAGATCTTCGCGGCAAGCTCAATGCAGCAGACTCCAACAAGGAGTACCAGTTGCTCAAGGATCGAATCGCTGCCGACGAACAGGCTAACAGCGTACAGGCTGACGAGATATTCGAGACGCTGGAAAAGATTGATGTCCTGGAGGCCGAACAGGAAACGGCCAGGAGTAATCTCGAGAAAGCCAAAGTGGAAACTGCCGGTATTGAAAAGAAGGTCGCTGCTGAGCTGGAAACGTGTAAGAACGAGGATGCTCGAATCAGGGACGAACTGGCCGAAGCGCTCAAGAAACTTCATGCTGATCTTCGTGTGCCCTACGAACGCAATATCAAAACGATGGGTGAGGATGCACTTGCTTCGACCGACTTGAAAACCTGTGGCAATTGTAACCTGACTTTGACACAACAAACGACCAGCGACTTGATGAGCAGCAAGCCAATGGTTTGCAAAGGTTGCGGAGCGATACTCTACCGGGAAACATGATGCGTGACTTGATTTTGGGGACTGCTGGCCACATCGATCACGGCAAAACTTCCCTGATCGGAGCTCTGACGGGCACCAACACCGACCGCTTGCCTGAAGAAAAGAAACGTGGCATCACGATCGAACTCGGCTATGCGTTTCTGGAGATCGAAGACTACAACATCGGCGTCGTTGACGTTCCCGGTCACGAGAAATTCGTGCGTCAGATGCTCGCCGGAGCCACCGGAATGGACATGGTTCTGTTGGTGATCGCAGGCGATGATTCTGTCAAACAGCAGACGATCGAGCACCTTGATATTCTGCGGTTGTTGGATCTTACCTGCGGTGTGATTGCGTTGACGAAATGTGATCTCTGCGAAGATTCATGGCTGGAGATGGTGGAAGACGAAATTCGCTCAACGGTCGCCGATACATTTTTGCATGATGCGCCCATTATTCGAACCAGTTCCAAATCCGGAATGGGGATCGATGAACTGAAAAAGGCGCTCAAGGAAGCCGGTGACAAGGTGGCGTCATCAGAAGTCGCCAATCGCGAATCGGCTCCGTTTCGGATGGCGATTGATCGGGCGTTTTCGATCGAAGGACACGGCACCGTCGTCACTGGCAGCGTCAGCAGCGGGAAGCTGAGCATTGGCGATCCAGTCGAAGTGCAACCCGGTGCCCTTTCGGTTCGCGTCCGCGGTATTCAGAATCATGACTCCGGTAGCGAAGAAGTCCATCGAGGCCAGCGAGCCGCGATCAATATTGCTGGCGTGCGTCTCAACGAATTCGGACGCGGGCATGAACTTGCGGCCGTTGGGCACCTGGTCCCCTCGAAACTGCTGACCGTTCGTTTGCATTTGCTCAACAGCGTTCGCAAGGCGCTGAAAGATCGCACTCGGGTTCGTTTTCATGTCGGCACGGCTGAACTTTTTGGCAACGTTCGCCTGCTTGGCTGTGATGAGTTGGAACCTGGAAAGAGCGGCTTCGCGCAGATTTGGCTTTCCGAACCGGCGGTCACGGTGTGGAATCAACCGTTCGTGATTCGTCTTGAGTCACCTGTGCTGACCATCGGCGGAGGGCGTGTGATTCATTCCGAAGCAGCCGCGATTAAAAAGCCAACCGAAACGGATCTGAAACACGTTGCTCGAATGGAATCTGAGTCCCAGGACGAACGAGCTGCGTCGAGTGTATTCTTGCTCAATGATGCCCAATTCAAGGCTGATGCGTTTCCTCGGGTGGCAGGTGTTGTTGATTTTCAGCAAGCCTATGATCGATTGAAGGAGTCTGGCGAACTTGTGGAAACGGCGATTTCGCAAACGCGTTCCGTTTGTATGCACCGCGATCGCTTCGATCAGCTTGGTGCTCAGGTTGTAAAGACGCTCAAGCGATTGCATGAAGCCAATCCGCTTCGATTCAGTCATAAACGCAACGTCGTCGAAAATGAGTTCGCCTGGCTGGAACAAAAGGAGTTGCTCGCGGCGGTTATCTCACATTTGACGAAAGAGAAAACGGTTTTCGCCAATGTGCAAACCGTTTCGCTTTCGGGCTATGGACCAAAGTTATCCAAAGGTCAGAAGGTCTTGCTCGACGAGTTGCTTTCAAAACTTCTCGCTGCGGGACTGAAGCCTCCTACCGCTGCAGAACTGCACAAGTCCGCCACCAAGAACAAGGACTCTGTTCCTGAACTGTTGGAGATGGCCAGCGAGAACGGCGATATCGTACAAGCCAACGATGAGTATTTCTTCCATGCGGAAGTCATCGAAGAGGCCAAATCGAAAATTCGCACCGCGATCGAGGAGAGCGGCGGAATGACGATGAGCGACATTCGAACGCTTATCGATACCAGTCGCAAATGGGCTGTTCCGCTGTGTGAATATTTCGACGAATCCGGATTCACGCGGCGCGACGGGGATCTTCGCGTGTTGGTGTGAAAGTCAGAGCCCGGCTTGCTGGAAAATGCAGAAAATATCTGTAATCGCCTCCGCCTGGAACTTGCCGGGCCCGACGGGGCAGCAAAACGCGTGCCCGTGTTTTTTGCACGTTGAGCGCCTATAATAAAAGTTTGCACCACTGTATTTCGGAACCGAGATGGCAGAACAACCGATTGGACAGGAAGCTGTCGATCTGATGCAGAAAGCCCGAGAGCAAATTCTCGGTGAGCTTTCTCAAGTGATCGTCGGACAACAGGATGTCGTCGAGCAGATTTTGATCTCGATGTTTAGCCGCGGACACTGTTTGCTCGAAGGCGTGCCTGGGCTGGCAAAGACGCTGATGATCAGCACCATCGCCAAAACGCTGAATCTGAGCTTTTCGCGAATTCAGTTTACGCCAGACTTGATGCCCGCTGACATCACTGGAACCGAAATCCTCGAAGAGAACAAAACGACCGGGGCTCGTGAAAGAAGATTTCTGGAAGGACCCCTGTTTTCAAACATCGTTCTGGCGGACGAGATCAACCGGACGCCACCCAAGACTCAGGCTGCACTGCTGGAGGCGATGCAGGAACGCACTGTGACCGTTGGGCGCGTGCGACACGAGCTGGCTGATCCGTTCTTCGTCTTGGCGACGCAAAATCCAATCGAACAGGAAGGAACCTACTCGCTTCCCGAGGCACAGCAGGATCGTTTCATGTTCAAGGTCTACGTAGAGTATCCTTCCTTCGACGACGAATTCGAAGTCGCCCGTCGCACGACGGCTCGCAGTTCGCATGACGTCAAACCGGTTCTCAGCGGGGACGATATTCTCAAGATGCAGGATGCCGTGCGAGATGTTCCGGTTTCCGATCATGTGATCCGGTTTGCGTTGACGCTGGTGCGGCAAACACGTATTGGTTCCGATGGTGTTCCCGAATTTGTGACCGATAACATTGGTTGGGGTGCCGGACCGCGAGCTGTGCAGAATCTGATTCTGGGCGGAAAGTCGCGAGCGTTACTTTATGGTCGAACCTATGTGACGACTGAAGACATCGTGGCGCTGGCCAAGCCCGTGCTGCGACACCGCATCGCAATTAACTTTGCGGCTCAGAGCGATGGGATGACGACCGACGACGTGATCGATCAGCTGATACAAAACACTCCGACCAAAGAGGACGAGCTGACATCTGATGTCCGATTCCAGAAGATATTTGCATCTTGAAGCGATCAAGCGTATTTCGCGACTTGATCTACGGGCAAAGCATGTTGTGGAAGGCTTCCTTTCCGGCTTGCATCGTAGCCCATTTTTTGGTCAGTCGATCGAATTCCGTCAGCATCGTGAATACGCGCCCGGAGATGACTTGCGGCACGTGGACTGGAAAGTCTGGGCTCGTCAGGATCGTTTGACGATCAAGCAGTACGAAGAAGATACCAACATGCGAGTGAACTTGTTGGTGGATGTCTCCAACAGCATGAAGTACGGCCAGGGCGTGTTCAACAAGTTCGACTATGCCGCGACGTTGGCGACGTCGCTTGCGTGGATGGTGTTGAAGCAGCAGGACGCCGTCGGATGCATGACCTTTGATGAATCCGTTCGTTCGCGAACACCCACGTCGAGCCAGAAACTTCAGCTCAACAATATCATTAAGTCGCTGGAGTCTGCGACGCCGAATCGGAAAACCGAGCTGGGGTCGATATTTGCTGACGCCGCCGAGACCTTTCCTCGCCGTGGAATCATGATCGTGATTTCGGATCTGTTTGGTGATGTTGAGTCGACTTTGAAAGGGCTGCGCTTTTTGCGGCAGCGCGGGCACGATGTTTTGGTGCTGCATGTGCTCGATGACGATGAAATAGAGTTTCCGTTCACCGGTTCGTCACGGTTCTCGGATTTGGAATCCGAAACGAAGCTGAATTGCAATCCGAAAGCGTTACGTGATGGCTATCTCGAAGCGATTAACGAATTTTTGGATGAGGTGCGACGGGGCTGTGCCAAGGCCGCGATTGACTATGCGCTGGTGAAAACCGGTGATCCCATGGACGCTGCGTTGGCTCAGTTTATCAGTCGTCGAATGGCAAGGAGGTAGCGGATGTTCAGCAATCTGTTTACTGCTTCGCCGGCCGTGTGGACTGGTTTGATTGCCGCTTTGGTGGCGCTGCCGATATTGATTCACCTGATTAATCTCATTCGACACAAGACGATCGAATGGGCTGCGATGGAGTTTCTGCTCAAGAGCCATCGAAAGAATCGAAACTGGGTTTGGTTGAAGCAACTGTTGCTGTTGCTGTCGCGAATTGCGATTTTGATTCTGGCGTTGTTTCTGCTGTCGCAAGTCGGTTGCGAAAACGATCGTATAGCGGCTTTGCTGGGCGGTCGAGCGACGCATCACTATGTCCTTGTCGATGACAGTTTTTCGATGTCCGATCGCGACAATCAGGGTTCGGCACTTGATCGAGCCCGATCGACGGTGATGCAGATCGTTAGCCGTGCTCGTAGCCGTAGCAATCATCGATTTTCACTGCTGCGGTATTCGTCGTTTGCACCCCTGGATGATTCCGACGTCCTTGTTCCAGTGTTCGATATCGAAAACGAAGTCGTCGATTCGTCGTTCGTGCGCCGCGCTGAATCTGCGATCGTCAGCATTCCGGCTTCTGCCTTTTCGGTCAACGCCGGCCGTGCCATGGAGTCGGTCGCTGAACTGATTCGGTCTCGGAATCAGGAAAATGCGATTGTCTACGTGCTGTCTGATTTTCGGTCGAAAGACTTCGAAGACGGTGGCTCCGTTGAGGATTCCATGGAATCGCTCACCGAACAGGGGGCTGCCATTGAGATGATTCGCTGTGTGAAATCCAGACACACGAACCTGGCGATCAGTAGCCTCAAGGCGATTGGAAATGTGCGTGTCGCTGAGACGCCTTTGATGATGGAGGTGGAAGTTAAAAACTTCTCCAATGAGGTCGCCAAAAAGATCCAGGTGAAAGTCAATTCAACGGTATTCGGCCGCCCTGCCCCGGGCTCAACCGAAGTTGCAGCCGAGTCGGAGGAGTTGCCGACGGTGTTCATTGAATCCATCGAGCCCGGTCAGTCAGAGACGCGAATTTTCCCGGTTTACTTTGGCCAGATTGGCAGGCACGGCGTCTCCGCGACGCTCGGTGAAGACGCTGTGGCAGTCGATAATGTTCGCCATTGTGTGGTTGATGTGCAGGCCAACGCCAGGGTGCTGCTGATCGATCAGCCGAATCGAATTCACTCCGAGTTCCTTTCGCTGGCTTTGAATCCTAACAACTCGACTGGCATCCTTGCCGAAATTCAGACTGCGGACTTTTTAAGAAATGCTACGGCAGAAGTTTTGGACCGATTCGATGTGGTTTGTCTTTGTGACGTTGGTCAGATCGATGATTCGGCAGTGCGGGCGCTGCGTCAGTTCACTTCCGAGGGGGGCGGCCTGGTTTACTTCGCCGGCCCGAACACCAATTTCGGATTCTTTAACGTATCGTTTTACGAAAAAGGCGAAGGGCTAATGCCGGTTGAACTGGCGGACACCCTCGAGATCGATGAGCGAGAAGATGATACGCCTGCAGATATTGTTCCTGAGAAGCATCCGGTTTTTGCGCCGGTGAACGACGTTCGCAATTCATTGCTGGATTTGGTTCAGGTGAAACAGGTATTGCGACCGAGTTTCAGTTGGCTGCAAAACGTGCCACAGCAGGCCAAAGTCATCGCGACGGTGCGTGGGGATCGTCGCACGCCGCTGGTGATCGAAGGGCAATACGGCAAAGGTCGCACCATGATGTTTATGACCACGGCCGGGCCGCTATGGAATAACTGGATGCGTAATGCCACGTTTCCGCCGATCCTGCTGCTGCTGGAAGACTACATGGCGGCCGGCAAATACCAACATGAAACTCAGCTTGTGGGTGATCCTGTTGCGATTGACAAGGAAACCGGATCGGTGACTCCTGATGTTACGGCGTACATTCCGACTTCGTCTGCGGAGCGGCTCAAGAAGAAGATTCGCCTTGGCCAGACCGATTCAGGGTTGCAGGGAAGCATCGGGGCGAGTGAACTTTCTTTTCTCAATCGCGAAACGGGGCTGCCGGGCATTTATGAGCTTTGGTTTCGCCAGATGGATTCGACGTCCAGCGTTGATCGAATTGCGCTCAATGTGGACTGCGATGAAAGTGACCTGGGAATCGCTGGTGATGAGAAACTGCTGCAGAATATGCAGGGAGTGTTACCCACTTTGACGAATTGGGATCAGTTCAATCCGGAGCCCAAACAGAAGGCTGTGTCTTCGCTAAATCGCCTGTTACTGCTGGTTCTGGTGCTGGTTTTGGTGGTTGAGCAAACGCTCGGTTGGATGTGCAGCTACCATTAGTGGGCCGGCCCTCGCCCAAGCCCATGAATGCGGATACATTGAGACAAACGAAGTGTCTCTTTTTTACGCGGGAATTTTCTCATGCGATTTGTCACCATTGCGTTGTTGCTATTCATGACTCAAACAGCACTCTCAGACGAAACCTGGCAACTGCCACCTCAGGAAGTCGTCGACATCATTGACGCCAAACCCGAACCGGTCGTGAGTTTGAGTCCGGATTCGAAATGGATGTTGTTTCTGGATCTCGATGCGATGCCGGATATCAGTGACATCGCGAGACGACGTTTGCGATTGGCTGGTTTGAGAATCGATCCTCAGGCAAACGCAAGATTCCAGACTTCCTGGTATCGCGGCATCAGTATTCGAAAGACCGATGGCGATGCGGGCGGACGCGGCAAGGCAATCAAACTCTCAGCAAACGCAAAGATTTCTGCGACTCGTTGGTGTCACGATTCGAAAAAGTTTCTCTTTACTGAAGTTACTGAAAAGGGAACGTCGCTGTTTGTGTGCTTTCTGGAGACCGGCGAAGTTCGAAAGCTCAATGACAACGTTTGTTCCATTTTGCAGTCGCCACAATGGATGCCAGACGGCGAACACGTCGCGTTGCTTACCGTTCCCGGTTCCAGAGGTGAAGAACCTGTAAAACCGTCGGCACCAGCTGGCCCATCGATTCAGGAGTCTTCCGGAAACAAGTCTCCAACACGGACATATCAGGATTTGTTGAAGACGCCTTACGATGAGGCACTCTTTGAGCACTACATCAAAACCGAAGCGAAAGTAGTTGATCTTGATGGCAAGGTTGTCCATCAGTTTCCCAAGCCTGACATGTTTGTCAGTATCAGTCCGTCGCCAGATGGCAAACACGTCATGGTGCAGACGTTGCAAAAGCCGTTTTCGTATCTGTTGACGTATCGTTCATTTCCACGGCAGATTTCAATCACGGACGTGGACGGAAAAGAAACGTTTCGGGTCGCTGATATTCCAATGGAAGAGAACATTCCGATCGAAGGCGTTCGCCTGGGACGACGAGGCATCGACTGGATGTCTTCTCGTGATGCGACATTGATCTGGGCCGAGGCTCTCGATGGTGGTGATCCAAACGTGGCAGCCCCGTTTCGCGATCAGGTTTCCATGTTGGCGGCTCCCTTCGATGGCGAGCCGACTGCGATGACCAAGACAGAACATCGCTGGGTCGGTGTCGACTTCTTTGCGGATCAGAAACGAATCTCGGTGACGGAGTATGATCGTGATCGACGTTGGGTTCGCACGTTGTTGCATGATTTGAGCGATCAGAAAGCGACGCCATTGACGTTGGTCGATCGAAGCGTTCGTGACCGTTACGGTGACCCCGGACGGATCGTTCAGGTGCCTGATGCAACCGGGCATTTTGTGGCTTTGCAAAAAGGCGATCACATTTTCCGCTTCGGCAATGGAGCTTCGCCAAAGGGCAATTTGCCATTCGTTGACAGTCAGAGTTTGGTCAGTCTTGAGTCGAAGCGACATTGGCGTTGCGAAGAAGGTGCACTCGAAGCTCCCGTTCGTGTCGCTGGTTTTTCCAAAGAAGATGACGAAACGCCGACTCCGATTCTGATTACCAATCACGAGAATACGACTTCGCCGCCAAACTATCGGATGCGTGATCTTTCTGGTGAAGCGATCGATGCGATTACAAACTTTCAGGATCCGACGCCACAGATTCGCTCAATCAAAAAGCAACTGGTGAAATACACACGTAAGGATGGCATTCCACTGTCAGCGACTTTGTATCTTCCAGGTGACTATAAGGAAGGCACGAAGCTTCCGTTGTTGGTGTGGGCTTACCCGCAAGAGTTCAACGACCCCAAGACGGCTGGTCAGGTTTCCGGATCCGATGCACGTTTCACTCGTATGCGTGGCATTACGCATCTGAGCTTTTTGACTCAGGGGTATGCGATTATGGATGCTGCCACGATGCCAATCGTTGGCGATCCGGAAACGATGAACGACACTTTCATTGAACAGATCGTTGATTCAGCTCAAGCTGCGATCGACAAGGCGGTCGAGATGGGCGTTGCTGATCGTAATCGCGTTGGCGTTGGCGGACACAGTTACGGTGCCTTTATGACTGCCAACCTGATGGCTCATTGCGATCTGTTCCAGGCAGGAATTGCTCGATCGGGTGCCTACAATCGTACTTTGACTCCGTTTGGCTTTCAGTCCGAGCGACGAAGCTATTGGGATGCGAAGGATATCTATCACTCGATCAGTCCGTTCATGCATGCGGACAAGATCAACGAGCCGTTGTTGTTGGTTCATGGTGACAGTGACAACAATAGCGGAACGTTCCCGATCCAGAGCAAGCGGCTTTACCAGGCAATCAAGGGAAATGGCGGCACGGTGAGGTTGGTGATGCTGCCCCACGAGTCGCATGGCTACCGGGCTCGACAAAGTGTCTTGCAGACCCAGGCGGAAATGATTCGCTGGTTTGACAAACACGTAAAGGGCGGCTCGTAGGCGTCAGATTCAATTGCAGCACGGGCCTGTCGCTGGGCTCGTGCTTTTTTTTTGGCATGCAATTGCAAGGGAGTCCGCTCCCGATTCTTACTGCGTTCTCAGTCCGATACAGTTTCGTGGCGTGTCAGACAGGCCTGCTTTTGACCAATCGTTCGGCTCTGTATGCTTTCGCAGGCGTAAAAACGGCACGGGTCAGTTCAGCTTTGACGGCAAGTCTCTTGTTTGCGGCAGTTTGACCTGGGGCCACTAGCGTTGTGGATTTACCCCTCCTGCGTCTGATTGTCCCAATTGACATGAATTTTCACCGGTAACAGGGGCCAACGTTAACTCCCAACCGAAAAATCCGGGTAGAACCTGCAAAATCCCCCTTTCCTTCGGGGACGTTTTTTTGAACTCGGGATACAATTGGGGAGACCCAAAGTCGATCACGTAAAGAATCGTATCGACGCAACTGCCGCACGAGACCCTGGAGACAACTTTGTTCTCTCACTTATCACGAATCAACCTGTTTTTCATTTTCCTTGCCATCATCGCCCTGCGACTGGTCGTCGGATTCCACTTCTACAAGGAAGGCGTCACCAAGCTGCAAGATGGCTTTGACGCTCAATACTTCCTCAAAGGCGCCAAAGGCCCGTTTGCTGATTTTTTCCTCTCGATGACCGATGACGCCAACGGCCGGATGCAAATGGGCATCACCGAAACGCGCGACAGCGACGGCAAGACAGACTTTCGTATCAGCAACGATCGCACCCTTGGTGTTTGGAATGACTTTATCAATCAAGCCACCGATTACTATGCGTTTGGAAGCCCGGACCTGATCGCGGAAATCGAAACCGAGATCAAGGATTACGAAAAATTGGCCTCCGGAGAAGATGATTCGGCCTTGCGGGCTCAGACCCGAATCGCAGACCTTCAATTTCAGATCCGTGAAATTGAACAACAACCGAAACGTGTTGCCAATGCTCTTCAGGCTCATGAATGGGAGCTCGAAGACTGGACCAATGTAAACCGTATCCCGCTGTTGGCGTGGTACCGTGGCGGACAGCGTCTCGACGGTTTCGAACGCGATGGAGCTGAGCGCGATAAAGTCGCGGTAGATGTCGCTTCACTCCGGGATCAGGTCGATTCGATCGGAGAAGACCGCAACAAAGAGATGACAAAATGGAAAAGCGAAGTTGGCCAGATTTGGGACTCGCTGGAAAATCAGATCAACAGTATCGCCGTTGGGAAACAAACTCGCGAAAGTGGAGCTTTGCCGTTGCATCGCCCTTACGCTCAGAAAAACTCAAGACACGACCTGGTCAATAAAGTCATTCCCTGGTTTGATTTGACCGTTGGAGTACTTTTGATCCTCGGACTCTTCACCCGGTGGGCTTCTCTCGCAGCTGCTGGTTTTCTGTTCTCAGTATTGCTGACGCAACCATTCTGGGTTCCGGGCGTAGCGCCGACTTACTACCAGGCGATCGAAATGGTTGCCTGCCTGGTTTTGTGTGCCACGTGTGCCGGACGATTTGGAGGGCTGGACTATTTCTTCTCTGGCTCCGGCGAGCAATCGGAAAATATGGGCCAGCCAATCGCTCAACGTTGATTGCCAATCAACTCGCCATTTCCAAAAAATTATCAATTCATAACTACAGACCTGACCTACTTCATAAACGGAAATATCATGAATAGCCTTTCCGCTGAACAACGAGAAAACGGTTCCGACAACTACTATTCGTCGCTGACGGAATTCGACGAGCTTCATCGTCGCGACTTCATTCGCAACACATTGGCCATCGGTGGAGCGACCGCCATCGGTGCCGGAGCCATGTATTTCGGCTACCAGAAGCCAATCAATCCCGTTCGCGTCTGCGTGATCGGAACCGGCGATGAAGGTAACGTTCTCATCGGTGCAATCAATCCTGATTACGTTCAGGTGACGTCGATTTGTGACATGCGTCCGTCATCGGTTCATCGTGCGTTTCATGGTGACTGGTCTTCTGACAACGCGAAACGTGTCCGCAAAGGCCTGATGGACGTTTACGGTTGGAATACCGAAGAGGAAGCTCGCAAGAACGTCAAGATCTACAGCGACTGGAAAGAAGCAGTCAAGGATCCGAATATCGATGGCGTGATCATCGCGACGCCGCTTTTCCTGCACGCTCCGATTGCGATCGCTGCGATGCAAAACGGAAAGCACGTGCTTTGTGAGAAGTTGATGGCTCACAACGTCGCCCAATGTAAGTTGATGACACGGACCGCCAAAGAAGAAAAGATGGTCCTTTCGATTGGTCACCAGCGTCACTACAGCATTCTCTACGATAACGCCGTTAACCTGATCAAATGGGGATTGCTCGGTGAGATTCACTCAATCCGTGCTCAATGGCATCGCAACAATACTCCTGGCCGTGACTCGTGGTCGCTTCCAATCCCGGGAGGCGAAACGACGCTTGCTGGCAAGAAGATCGACAAGATTGCAGCGAACCTGAAAAAGCTGAAAGATGCATTCAACAGTCGAAACACCAGTAGTTCCGAGCGAGAGAAGCTTGGCAAGAAAGTGGCTCAGTGGATGAAGCTGGATGCCGACAAGAGCATCAATGCTCTGGACTATGGTTACGTTGATGACAATGAAGTCTACGGAGACCGTACACGCACGGCGATGGAAGAACTGATCCGTTGGCGACTTTGGGATCGTACCGGCGGTGGTTTGATGGCGGAACTTGGAAGCCACCAACTCGATGCGGCCAGTATCTTCATCGCAGCGTTGTCAAAAGAAAAAGGCAAGCACGTTCATCCTTTGACTGTTCACGCGGTTGGCGGTCGTCACACGGCACCGATGGATCGTGATGCTGCCGATCATGTTTACTGTACTTTTGAGTATCCTGGTCAGGGCTATGACTACGATTTCGATGTCGGATACTACGATCAGATTAACAACTACGGTTACAAGTTTGCCGACGGCAAAACCGTTGGCGGTGAAATCCCGGGCCACGATCAGGACAACAACAAGAAAGTTGTAGTCACGTACTCGTCCATCAACGGCAACGGTTTCGGTGGCTACGGCGAAGTCGTCATGGGTACCAAAGGTACGATGATCCTGGACAAGGAAAAAGAAGTTCTCGTTTATCCTTCGGCCGGAACGTCGTACAAGACACGTGCCAAGCAACAAAAAGGCGGAGCGGTCGTTCTCGACACGACTCAGTCCGGCGATGCTGCTCCAGCAAAGGCTGCTCAAGGGCCTGGCTACATCAGTCGTGGCTACAAAGAGGAAATCGAGCACTGGGCATGGTGTATCAGCACCGGCGACATCTCGAACCAGCCGCGTTGTAACGGCGAAGTTGCTTTGGCTGATGCTTGCGTCGCTTTGACAGCACGTCAGGCGATCAAGAATTCACAGCAAAAAGGCGGACACGGATTCATCCAATTCCAGCCAGAATGGTTCGATGTTGAGTCCGATGCTGTTCCAGAAGACGTCTCAATTGCGGACGAAAAGAAAAATCTTGGCCTCTCATAATCGGTATGGTTCACAGTCGATTGGCCGCTGATGTCAAATTTTGACGATTCAAACGGTGTTCAGAGCATATGCTTTGGGCACCGTTTTTGTTTGAAAGACCATGTCAGACCAGCCTAAAAAACCAAAACGTAAACGGAGGATACTTTTTGTCATCCTCGTGCTGTTACTATGTTTTGGGGTCGTGGGTTGGTTGGTGGCAAACTCGGTCGCCCGTTCCAAAATAGAGAACCAGTTGATCGCCGCAGGAGTCAAGTCTCCTCAGATTGGTTCGGTTCGTGTTGGCTTTGGCGGGGTCACGGCCAGCGATATTCAGATCGACGCTGCTGATGGCGTCAAAGTGGATATCCAACAGCTATCAGTCCAACAATCCATCTTTCAGCTCGCCCGCGGTGTAACTCCGATGGACGCGATTGTTGTCAGTGGAGGCGAAGTTTCGCTGGATAGCCGCGCCATGACCGGTGACTCGTCCTTTTCGCTGAAGGATCTCGATCTGGAAAAGATCTCTTTGCCAGCGCGAAAGATTGAACTCGATGATTTTCATGTCGCCATCTTTGACGAAGACGGGCGCGTTGAGTTAGCCGTCCAGGCAGCTGAACTAACGGAAGTCGATGGAAAGTTCGAACTTTCGGCCGCAACTTCATTTCTGGATGGTCCGCTGGAGTTCAATGGCAATGTGACCAGGTCATCTGGCAAAGTTGACATTGAATTCTCAGGTCAGCATCTGCATCTTGTCGATCAGAAATGGCAAAAGTGGCCTGGCATCGGTCCCGCAGTTCTGAGGCACCTGGGTGCCGATTCCGTTTTTGATCTAAACGGAAAACTTGGTGGCAGTTTCAGTGATGGCATTCGTTATCTCGCTGACATCGATACTAAAGATGCGTCCCTCTACATCCCCAAGTTCAAATTGCCGATCGCGATCCGTGAAGCGGATGTCCGCATTGAGGACGGCCTGGTGAGCTATCGGAAAGTCGTGGCAGCGTTGGGCGATGGTGATGTGGTCAACGCCACGGGCTCAACATCGATTGATGGTCTGCCCTGTCGCTCAAAGTTCGAAGGAGACTTCACCGCTGTCGATGTTGCCGATCTGAGAAAGCTGGTCAAAGAGATTCCGGTGAAGGTAAAAGGAACGGCAACGGGCGTCGTTGTCGGCTCAGTCGATGTGAACGAAGCACTCGAAACGACGCTCAGGATCGACGCCAAAGGCGACACCGCGGAAGCTTCCTTTGGAAATATCAACGCCAGCACTGGCTACGTTGACGTACAGATCCAACCACTGGTTTTGACGCAGTTGGGCAAGACGATTGATTTGCAGGGTGCCGTAACGGTCAAGGCAACAACGAAAGACCAAAACGTCGATGGTGTTCTGGCCACATTTGATCTTCAGGCACTCGATCGCCAGTTTGAATTCGAGATGCTCGGTTCCGGAAAAGTGGACTTGGTCATTCCGTTGAATTCCGCGGCAGATTTGCGGACCTGGGACATGAAAATTAACTCAACGGCGAACGCTGCCAGTGTCGGTGGGATGAAACTGCAGGACTTGAAGCTGACCACGTTTCTCGAAGATGGACAGCTCGTGTTTCAGCCAACCACTGCGGTGCTGGCCGACGATCCAACCGCCAACGTGAATGTGTTTGTCAAATGGCCATTACCCAACAACGCGGTGGACATGATCGCCGAGACGGGCGAAATTCGTGCCGCGGGAAGTAACCTTCCTCCACGGGAGGCGATCAAGTTCTTTGACCGTCAAATGGCCAACGCGAATATCGACTATCAATTCAAGTCACAGGTTGTGTCGTTGGCTACGTCAGGAATATCCGGAGCGGTGAATTTCGAATCCACGATCATTCTGCCCGCGGCAATCGATCGGCCCATCAAATCCTGGAACGTTGCGGCAAACGTTCTTGATTCAACGGTGGATCTTGGTAGCCATCAATTTGAAAAACTGCGAACTGGTTTGACGATCAAGGATGGAATCCTGCAATTGAAAGATCTTGAGGGGCAGCTCACCGGTGGTGGGGGTATCAAAGCTGGTGCTGATATTAACCTCGTTACCAGTGAGTTGAGCGACGTTTTTCTCAATGCCAACCGCTTTCCAGCGACGTGGCTCGGTAGCACGATTGTGCAGTTGGATTCCTCTGGTGAGTTCTCCGGGCGAACGGGACTCAACAACGAAAACGTAGGTGAAAAGCTTGGCGGATTCTTCGATGCGACGATCAAAATGGATAACGAACGAAGCAGTCGAATTCTCTGGAACGCCCATTCGGATCATATCTCGATATTCGGTAAACCTTTTCGTGCTTTGACTGCGTCTGGACAATACGAAAACGACTTCTCAATACAAAAACTGAAAGCTGATCTTCCCGGTGGCGGAAAAGCTTCCATGGATGGTGACTGGGTGGTCGGAAGTGATGCCGGCGAACTTAAATTGCGTTGGAACGGCGCTTCGGTGTCTGATCTGCTTGAAAACGAATTGAATTTGCCAGAGTCATTTTCATCGTTGAGCAAAGGTGAAATGACGGTGTCGTTTGAAGATTCCAGCCCGGTTTTTGCGGGTACGGTGGATCTGATCGAGCCGAAGGGTTTTGGAGGAACTTTTGCAGACCATCGTTTCAACGTTCAAACAACAGGCAATCGTATCAGTTTCGAAGATGTCGAAACGGGCGATCGCAATGGGCTCAACTTGAAAGGCTGGTTTGAGTTCAACAGGCCTTTTGCATTCGAGGTGACCGGAGCGACGAAATCAATGCCGCTCTCAACGGCGGTGTTTGATCAACTCTCGGGCTACGTGACGTCGAAGTTTACAGCCTCAGGAGAAGCTTCAGCCTGGAAAATCAAGTCGTCTGGTATGGCGAAGGTCGAACAATTTGGATTTGAAAACACTTTGCTTTCG
This sequence comes from uncultured Pirellulaceae bacterium, assembly GCA_964446085.1. GTDB lineage: Bacteria > Planctomycetota > Planctomycetia > Pirellulales > Pirellulaceae > Mariniblastus. The sequence continues at coordinate 4,619 of CAYUNP010000032.1, read as the reverse complement.
GATATCAAATCAAAATGGGACTTCGATACGACTCGAAACGAGCAGCGGTTGATTGTTGATGGATTCGGTGGACGCATCGAGTTGGATTCAGCGAATTCGACGGCTGATGATCTTGTGTTCGATTTGAACCAACTGGACCTTGCTGAATTTGCAGTGTTTCGAAAACTTCCTGTGAAGCTATCTGGAATCGCTTCTGGAAAAACAACCATTGGTGATTGGCGAAATCCGAAAACGCGTACCCTTCGAGCTGCCGGCGTCGCTGAGTCCGTTTCCGTTGGTAGAGCGAGAATTTCCAATGTGGCAGCCAAAGCGTCGCTGACCGATGGAGGGCAACAGTTGGCCTATTCCGTGGATAGTCAAATGCTTGACGGAAAGTTTGAAATCAGTGGGGCGACGAAACTGAAATCGGGCGGTAATCCATTCGATAACAGGTTTCCCCTGAAAGTACGGTTAACCAATGCTCGCATGCGTCGATTTGCAGAATCGATTTCAACTTCGCCAAGCCAAAATCTGCGACAGTTACAGGGGCGCATTTCTGTTGCCATGGATTGGGATGTAACTCCCGGAAAATATCCAGGTGGATCGGGGAAAGTGTCGATTGAAGATGCAAAATGGAAGAACCGGTTGGTCAGCCGAAAAATCCAGTCTGACATTTCGCTCAACGACGGCATCATGCAGTTGAAGAACATTCGTGCCGATCTGCAGCAGGGTGAGATTGCGGGTCGAGCGACCATTCCGCTGGTAGGAAGTGCGGCGGGTGCCTATCAGCTTGATGTTCGCAATTTCAGTTTGAAGCGAATGATGGATGTGCTGTTGGACGACCCAATCCAGGCAAACGGTCAGATTAACGCAAGGATTTCAGGGCGCACTGGACGAACGATTACCGGTAGGGGCACGCTGGGTGTGTCACGTGCGGGCCTGTTCGGGGTGTCGAATCAGGCGATGAAGTTGCCGATTCGGTTTCGCGTCGTACCGCAGCAACGCACTGCACGCATCGAGATGCCTCGTACACGATTCAAAGCGTTCCAGGGCAATGTGAGTGGCTCTGCTTCGATCGACATCGGGTCCCGACTTCGGATGGAAACAAAATTGGATCTGGCCAACATTGATTCTCAAACGCTGATCCGTTCTCTGACTGGCTACAACAACACCGGGAATGGAAAACTCAACGGGCGGCTTGAACTTTCCAGCAGAAACATTCGAACCGCGAACGATCTCAATGGTACTTTTCGTGGTGACCTGAAGCAGTCAACTGCCTTTTCGTTTCCATTGCTGGATCAGGTTACCAGATTCCTGGGCAATACAGCATCGCTTCGCAGTAATCGTTTCAATTCAGATTCGATCGATCTTGTGCTTTCCAAGGGACGAGTAAACGTTCGCCAATTCAGATTGCAAAATTCTCTGGCGTCGATTTCCGTATCGGGCGATGCCTGGCTTGATGGACGATTGGACATGGAAGTCGCGGCCCGTGTTGAGCGGCTCGATCAACCGACGTTGATTGATCAATTGGCTGGTTCGCCAATCGCCAGGCTGACGGGACCGCAAGCAGTATTTTTTGCCCAGGCCGCAGAGTTTCTCTCGGAGCGAATTGTGTTTTTGGATGTCGGTGGAACGACGCGAAGACCACAACTGCGACTCAACCCCGGAAAACTGCTGAAAGAGGAAGCGATTCGCTACTTTTTACGTGGCAGTCAAATTTTGCCAAACACAATCGGGCAGAACAATTAGGTGTTTCGTTGCGGTCCGTTTTTCCGAACCTTCCTGAACAGTCATTTCTTTTCGCGACCGTTCGATTGTTCAGTATGAATTGCACTAACTCATCAAACCGACTCGCTCGAGCAACGTCGGTCTGCGTCATGCTGTTGCTGGCCTGTTCATCGACTGGATGTTCGTCGTTGTCGTCGCTGGGGATTCCGGTAGGCTCACCTGGTAATCGATTGCTCAAGCGTGCCAAAGAAATCAGTGAGGTTCCCGGACAGGCAATTCTGACCCAGAAGGAACTGGCGGTTGCGCCGTTGGCCAGCTACAACGTCGAGATTTCAGATACGTTGTCGGTTGAGCCTGTGAGTTTCGACGCAACCATTCGCTTGCCCGGCGATCAGGTCGTGAAGCCAGACGGTACGATTTCTCTGGGAGAGTTTGGTGACTATCAGGTGCATGGAAAAACCGTGGAGTTGATGCAGCTTGAAATTCAGGCTCAAATCGACGAGCGGTTGCGAACCGATATGGAAGTAGAATTCGCGAAATCGCAAGCACAGTTGGCTGCGGATGAACAACGCAACGAATCGGATCTGCTTGACCTGGAACAGGATTCAGATTCTGAAGAGGATGAGGTCGGGGCGGACAAGTTCGAGCGCGACCAGGCAAGAAGTGCTCGTGCTCGACGTGAGTTTGATCGTCGGCTTGATGAAGCGTTGAAGCAAAATCGTGTTAGCGTTCGTTTGACCAACTGGGATAGCAAGAAGATCTACGTGCTTGGCGACGTCAATTCTCCTGGCTCGTTTCTGTTCCGTGGTAACGAGACCGTTTTGGATGCCATCATCGAAGCGGGTGGACTTGCGACCAAGGCCAACCATCACGACATCATCGTGAGCCGCCCTTCATCCTGCGGAGACTGCCGCACGGTGATGAAAGTCTGCTACGACCAGATCGTGCAACTCGGCGATGCGTCCACGAACTACCAATTGCAGCCTGGTGACCGTGTGTTCGTTCCTTCGCTGACTTTCATGGACGACTTGAAGCAGACCTTCAGTCCATTCAAGGACCAGAAATGTCCACGATGCGCTGGTTGTGAGCGGGCTTGCGATCTACCGCAAGGTTGTAGTTCGGCACATGGTCTTCAACCGGCCCAATCCTGTCTATCTGGTCAATGCGGTCAGTAGAACCGGTTTGGCCAATGCGAGCGGCAAGACGCAAGACCCCAGCCGCCGAATCGTTGCGTGATTTACTGCGGCTAGCGCCCTGCAGCTCACAATTCGCGTAGCATCATCGTAAAAATCGTATTTCCAGTAGTGGTTACTTGTTCGCGGTGTTCAGCGAACCTGAAACGTCGTTTGTACTCTGGTATCCTGATATCTCTATTTTCACGGTGCCAAAGGGCCATCCATGAACAAAAAGCAACTCGTTAATCTCGGCGTACCAAAAGACTGCGTCGCTGAAGCAATTGCTGCGATTCAGCAGCTTCCACGAACTCGAGACAACCCGAAGAAACTGGTGCCAAAAGTTGTCGAAGCTCCAGAAGTCTACGTGGCGGACCCAGACCTGGGTGATTTCGCCAAGGCGTTGATTGAGTTTCGCGAGAACGATGTTCCACTGGGCTCGATCGAGTACAGCAAATGGGGCGACGAGTTCGACAAGTTTTCGATTCAGCAGATTGAGAACGCGTGCCGATTGCCAGTTGCACGTGGTGCTGCGCTGATGCCGGATGCTCATTCAGGTTACGGACTACCAATCGGTGGTGTATTGGCTTGTGAGAACGCGGTGATTCCGTACGGAGTCGGCGTGGACATCGCGTGTCGAATGAAGCTTACGATTACAGATCTGGACGTGTCGACGCTGGAGCAAAACGATCCTGCGAAATGTCGTGAGATGGATCGTGCGCTCGAGAAAGGTACGCTTTTCGGAACGGGCAAGAAATGGAAGCGTCCGTACGAGCACGAAGTGCTTGATGAGGACTGGACGATCACGGCCATCACGCGTCAAGTTCACGAGCGAGCTGTTGGGCAGTTGGGAACTAGCGGAAGCGGTAACCACTTTGTCGAATGGGGCGTAGTGACACTGGCCGAAGATGACTTTGGTCTCGAGGCCGGAACGTACGTTGGTCTGTTGTCGCATAGCGGAAGCCGTGGACCAGGAGCGATGACGTGCAAGCGATACACTGATATCGCTCGACAGAACGCGCCTTCACGTATCAAGGACGATCCGCAGTTACGACACCTGTGCTGGCTGGATATGGACTCCGAAGCCGGTCAGGAATACTGGGCGGCGATGAATTTGATGGGCCGGTTTGCGTCAGCGAACCACCAGGTGATTCATCGTAACGTGACCAAACTTGCTGGTGCGAAATCACTGGCAACAATTGAAAACCATCACAACTTCGCGTGGCTTGAGAAGCACGACGGCAAAGATGTTTACGTTCACCGCAAAGGCGCAACGCCAGCCGGTGAAGGTGATATCGGCGTGATCCCGGGCAACATGGCTGACGCTGCTTTTATCGTTCGCGGTAAGGGGAATGCAAAAAGTTTGCACTCGGCGTCTCACGGAGCTGGTCGAGCGATGTCCCGGACGGCTGCGAAGAAGAAGTTTAACTGGGGTTCATGGCGCGACCATTTGAAGCACAAGAATGTGCGACTTTTGGCGGGAGGTCTGGATGAAGTTCCTGGCGCGTACAAGAACATCCACGATGTGATGGCCGCTCAGCAGGATCTGGTCGACGTTGTCGGTCAGTTCATGCCGAAGATTGTCATGATGTGCGGCGACGGAAGTCCCGCTGAGGACTGAGTTGACAGTGCTGAATTTCATAACCCGACGCGTAAGCGAGGGATCGATCCCTCGCTCACGCGTCGGGTTATGATTGCCGGCCTGTTTTTGAAGCTATAGCTTCTTGAATCGATCCCTCG
>CAYUNP010000031.1:15132-38730 GCA_964446085.1 uncultured Pirellulaceae bacterium | reverse complement strand
CCAAGCTCGTCGAGGCGAACTGCTTTGGGGTCGTTTGGCGAGATTGCGACAAGGGCAACGCCGCGATCGGCGTAGTCCTGTTGGATCCTGTTCAGCCGCGCTTCGTACGCCTGGGCGGTGGGACAATGATTGCAGGTGAACACAACCATCATGACTTTGGCAGCCGCATAATCAGAGAGCTTGTGGTTCCTGTCGTCGATTCCGGGCAAGTCGAAACCGGGAATCGTATCGCCAATGTTCAGCTTGGTGAAGCCTTCAGGCCCGGATGATTTCTGAGCAAACGCACTCGACGTAAGCGTCATCAAAATGGCTGCTGCAATGGACAGGTAAACTCGCATTCGATCGCTCCCAGTGGTGGTCGTTCAGACACCAATGTAGCACGACCGCCAGCCAAAGGCAGCTTTGGGGCAGCGAGGATTGTTTTACCTCGCGACTTCGTCCTTGAATTCCTGCAACATCTCAAGGGCCGCGATCGGCGTAAGATGATTCGGCTCAAGTGTACGAATTCGTTCCAGCAACGGATGATCGGCCTCAAACAAAGTCATCTGAATGCCGCCTTGATCCTGATCGCCGCCAGCCTTGATGGCTTCACGGTTCTGTTCAACGTCGTTGCTCGTTTCGAGTCGCTGGAGAATCTGTTCGGCGCGACGATTCACCCAGGCAGGAACACCTGCCAAACGGGAAACATGAATTCCGTAGCTCTTGTCAGCACTGCCGGGAACGATTTTGTGCAGAAAGACAATTTTCTCTTCCCATTCACGAACCGAAACGTTGTAGTTGCTGACGCCACCAAGATCACTTTCGAGCGCCGTTAGCTCGTGGTAGTGAGTCGCGAACAGGGAGCGACATCCGATCTGGTCGTGCAAGTATTCGACGATCGCCCAGGCAAGCGAGACTCCATCGTAAGTACTCGTGCCGCGTCCGATCTCGTCCAGAATCACCAGCGAACGGCTTGACGCCGTATTGAGAATTCGCGCCGTTTCGGTCATCTCAACCATGAATGTACTCTGGCCGCGCGAAAGCTCATCGCTGGCTCCGACTCGTGCAAAGATCTGATCCACAACGCCGATCTCGGCAGACTTGGCCGGAACGAAGCTTCCGATCTGTGCCATCAACGCGATCAGCGCGACCTGTCGAATGTAAGTACTCTTTCCCGCCATATTCGGGCCGGTGATCAAGTGCAGAAAACCATGCTCTTCATCAACGCGGGTGTCGTTGGGAACAAAGGCACCCAACGGTTGCATGATATCCAGCACCGGATGTCGACCTTCGACGATGTTGATGATCGAGTCAGAAACCATCTGCGGACGACAGTAGTTTTGCTCGGAGGCCAACTGAGCCAAACCACAAAGCGTATCCAGCGTTGCGATGATGGACGCGTTTGACTTCAGACGGGCAATCTGTGAACGAGCGAATTCGCGCAACCCGTCAAAGATCTCAAGCTCACAGGCTGAAGCCTGTTCATCAGCAGTCAGCACTTTCTCTTCGTACTCTTTGAGTTCCGGAGTGATATAACGCTCCGCATTCTTCAACGTCTGCTTGCGGATAAAGTTATCCGGAACTTTGTCCTTGTGCGTATTGGTAACCTCAAGGTAGTAGCCGAACACTTTCGTGTAACCGACCTTCAAACTCGGAATACCCGTCGTATCGCAAATCGACTGTTGGTAGTTCGCGATCCACTGCTTGCCGCCAGCAGCAAGCTTGCGCAGTTCGTCCAGCTTTTTGTCATAGCCGTCGCAGATAAAATTCCCGTCACGCAAATGCGGAGGACAAGCTTCGATCAAAGCCTGTTCAAGTTCGCCCCGCAGCTCGGCACAGAGATCCAGTTCCGACTCCAGACCGTTGAGCAGTTTGCTTTTGCGATCTGAAAGTTTCGCTTTGAGTGAGGGAACTTTGGCGAGCGTTTGCGAAATACTGGAAAGGTCACGAGGTGACACGCGACCTGTTGCAACTCGAGCGATCAATCGCTGCAAGTCAAAGACTCCTTTGAGGCTGTCGCGGATATGCGAACGCAGCGTGCCATTTTCGACCAACTCTTCAACCGCTTCGTGTCTTGCCGAGATGTCATCGACTTCGATCAAAGGCGTCATCAACCACTGACCGAGCAAGCGACTGCCCATCGGAGTCTGACAACGATCGACAACGCCGAACAGGGAACCATCGCTGTTACCCGTTCGCAACGTTTGATTGATTTCAAGAGAACGCCATGTCGCTGAATCGATCTTCACGTAGTCCGAAACATGAAACGGACGAATCGTGTCGACATGTTCCAGAACTGACTTTTGCGTTTCTCGCAGATATTCGATGACGGCTCCAGCAGCGCAAATGGCAGCTGGTCCAAAGCTGTCAATTGCGAACCCGTCAAGCGTTGCGACGTTGAGTTGCTTGTGCAGCAGGTTTTCGGATGCTTCCAGTCCAAAGGCCCAATCGGGGCGAGAGGTACGAGATCCTGAATCGAAATTGACCAACGTTTGGTCCAGCGATTCACCAACTTTTTCTGGCAGCAGAATTTCTGCCGGATTGAGCCGCTGCAACAGACTCTCAAGACCTTCCAGGGCGACAACGGTCACAACGAATTGGCCCGTGGAAATATCTGCCCACGCAACTCCGAATCGGTCGACTGCCTTTTTGTCCACAAACCAGGCAGGAAAAACGCCCGCCAAATAGTTGCTTTGCGTGGGGTCCAACAGGTCGGAATCGACAATCGTTCCGGGAGTGACCAACTGTGTGATTTCCCGTTTGACGAGCCCTTTGGCTTTTTTGGGGTCTTCGACTTGCTCGCAAACGGCGACTCGATGCCCTTTCTTGATCAATTTCGCCAGATAGGAATCGAGCTGGTGGTGAGGAAAGCCAGCCATGGGCACGGTGTTGGCTTTATCGCGACTGGTAAGCGTTAGACCTAGCACCTTTGCGGCAGATTTTGCGTCGTCATGAAAGAGCTCGTAGAAGTCGCCCATTCGAAAGAAGAGCAACGCATCACCACATGCCTTCTTGGCTGCGTGGTACTGTTTCATCATTGGAGTTGTCATAAGGGAAATTTAACAATCCAATAGTGGTTGTTCGAGCCATAAACTGTTAGCCAATGGTGGATTTGATACAAGTTTTGATTGCACACAAACGAATGCAACAATTTTCGGAGAACTTGCCCGCAAACTCACCCGGAGCGGCACAGATACCGAAATCGATTTCAACGATTGGTAAAGATCAAGCGAATCCACGTGTCCGGTAATCTTTGCGGTTGCGACTGTCCAGCTTTTTCCGTCCGTAATGGCTAAATTCGTGAAAAGTACAATATTTGAATTCTTGAGAGTTCGATACGCTTTGATATACTGGTGTGGCTATGGCTGTTGACATCTCGAAGGTGTGATCTCTCAACATCTTCTTCAACGTCCAACCCGAAACCGCAACGTGTCCTGAGGAGAAATTATCGTGGATCCCAACAACAACCAGATTGGTCAACACAACCCCAATCAAATGGGCGCTCCGATGGGGATGCCTCAAGTCATCATGGCACAAGCTGAACAGGACGAAGCAGCTTTCGATTTTTGGGGCGTTCTGAATCGTCGCAAGTGGCTTGTTTTTCTCGGGCTCGTTACTGGGCTGGCGTTGGGCGCTTTGGTTTACGCCAAAAGCCAGACGATCTACGAGAGTGTTGCTCACGTTCAAATCGAACCAAAGAACAAGCCGATCATTCGCAGCGGTCGAGGCATGGATCCATTCGTGCCTGAAGTGAACGAAGTCGCTCACGACAAACTCATGGTGAAGGCTTTGATGGTCGAGGGGATGCTGAATAAAGACGGCGGCAAGCTGAGAAACCTCAAATCATTTGATGAATTCCCCAAAGATGACATCACTGACGAAGTGATCGAAAACTTGACAGTAACGCCTGACCGCGAGGCGAACTACATTTACGAGATACGGTTCACCTCAACCGACAAGGAAGACGCACCAGTAATTGTAAACAATCTGCTGCAGACCTATGAAGAACAGCTGATTGCACAGTACCAGCAAGATCAAAGCAAGTTCATCGAAGAACTTAGAAAATTTGAAGCCAACTTCCAGGGAAATTTCAAGGCAGCTCTGGAAGAGCGGGCAGCTCTTAATGCCGAGTTCACATCTTTGCGTATGAATGGTAACACTACAATTCACTCGATTCTGGTTGTCGAACTTGGAAAGGCCATCAGCAAGTACCGTGGAGAATTGGCTTTGCTTCAAAACGAGAAGGCCAAAAATGATCGTGCGGCTGCACAAGGTCCTACCGGGATCGCGGGTCGAATCTGGGAATGGCAACAAAATGGCGAGGTTACCATCAAGAAGCCGGAGGACCTAAGAGGCAGTGAAGAACTCAAAATCAGTTTGTATGCAGCGGAAACCAGAGCGAAACTCGTACGCAGCCAAGTAGGAACTGGGCATCCTGATTTTGAAGAAGCGATGGTCGAGGTGCGTATCCTGAAAAAACGGATTGCAGAGATCGATGCACAGGTTGCCAAAGACGCATTGAGCCGCGAAGTGCTTTCGGATGAAGAAATTTTCAATCGTAAAAATGCAGAGATTGCTCAACGAATTCAGGACTTGGCTCGCTTGATTGCAGAAACAGATGAGGAATGGAACCTGCATAATAATGAAGCCATGCGTCTGAGCGCGATCCAGGACAGTATCGCCCAGGTCGACAGCAGGATCGATACCATTCGCGAATCACTGAAAATGGGTGAGGGACTATTGGTTCAAATCAGCCCTGACGGTGACTACAACAGTGCTGCCAAGAATGATGGCTATCGTTTCGTTCGACTGGCTAACGCACTCGAAGGTGAATCGGTTTGGCCGAACTTGCCATTGCTTTTGGGCTTGGGTGGATTGCTTGGCTCTTTGCTTGGCTTCGGACTTGGTTGCCTCGTTGAATTGGCAGACAAGACTTTCCACAATCCTTCGGAGATCATCCGTCAGCTGAACGTTCCACTCATTGGCCACGTTCCTGTGATTGGGCAAAGCAAGCGTTACCTTGTCGAAGGTTCTGCAATCGAGCCAATCGTTTGCTCCTACCATCGACCCAAGTCGCAGGTATCGGAAGCTTTCCGGGCCGTTCGTACATCGCTGTTCTTCAATACGCAAAACCATCAGAATTCTGTCATTCAGATTACCAGCCCAACACCGGGTGATGGTAAATCGACTCTGGCTTCAAACCTGGCGGTATCCATCGCACAGTCGGGCAAACGAGTCCTGCTTGTCGATGCTGATATGCGTCGTCCACGACAGCATTCAACTTTCGGTGTTACGTCGAAAGAAGGATTCGCGACAGTACTCGCTGGACAATCGCACTGGAAAGACTGTGTATTTGAAGTTGCTGAAATCGAAGGCATGTCAATCATGCCTTGTGGTTCAAAGCCACAAAATCCGGCTGAGCTTTGCTCGTCTCCTCAAGTCAAAGACTTGATCGACGAAATGAGAACCGAGTTCGATTTCGTCATCATTGATACGCCGCCTCTGCTGGCGGTAACGGATGCTTGTCCGATCGCTGCTCGAGTCGATGGCGTTGTACTTTGTATTCGCATCAAGAAGAACGTTCGCATCAGTGCCGAACGATCAACTGAGATGCTTCGCAATCTGGGAGCCAACTGCCTCGGACTTGTTGTCAACGGTGTTGGACAGCAGTCGGGTTACGGCAGCCAGTACACATACGGTGCCTACCGAGCCGGATACTCTTACAACGGCTATGGCTACGGTTATGGTTACGGATACGGATACGGCCAGGGTGGCAAGTATTACGACGAAGACCAGAAGGGTCGCAAAGTCAATACGGAAGCTACCCAGCGGATCGAATCGGAACCAAGCCAAATGTCCTAGGACACGCTTAAATTCACCAAGCCCTGCGATTTCGCGGGGCTTTTTTTGTGTACTGGCTCGATTTGCAAAAATGCTGGCAGTTCCTGATGGTTTCTTCATTCGCGTTTTCATACAACCTGGGATTTGCTACGGTCCGCCAAACCCTCTTGCTTTTGAACATCAGGTATTCGCGTGAAGCCTCGGCAAACTACAGTTTCCTTCGCACTCTGCGTCCTTTTTGGATCGCTCGCATTGAGCATCTCCGGTTGCGCTGAAGGCTATTTTTGGCGTACTGGAAAATATGCGCCTTGGGTTCGCCAGCAATGGGAGGCCGAAGAGCAAATCGCTGACACCCTGTTTGCCAGAAAAAGACGGATGACAGAAGCCGTGACTGCCGTCGCAGGCTCAACAGTCGAATCGCAACAACAAGTCGCCACGAAGCTCTCCGAGGTGATCCTCCGCGATCCAATCCTGCTGATGAGACTTCACGCGCTCAGATTGATTACTTCATTGGACTGCCCCAAGACAGCTGAAACCCTGGCCATCGCGGCCAACGACCCCTCGTCAGACATCCGAATCGCCACCGTCAAAGCACTGGAACAACTTCCCGGTGAAGATTCCATCTACCAGCTCCAGGAAATATTGGCCAACGACACCGACGACGACGTCCGGATTGCGGCGACCCGTGCCCTGGGCAATTTTCAGGGACAGGCATCGGTGCGTGCGCTCTCCCTTGCGCTCGAAGACCGCAATCCAGCTTTGCAAATCAGTGCCACAGAATCGTTGATGCGAACGACGGGACAGCAGTCCATTGGCAGAGATGTCAGCGCTTGGCAACAGTACGTTCAACAGGCGATACCTCAACCTGCTGCTCCGACAACGACCGGCAGCGGCACTAAAACTCAGGTGGCCAGCGAACCTTCTTCTGGCGGAACATTTCGATAGACCTGTTAGCCAGTTTCTAACTTGTTAGGGCAACTTCTCAGTGATTGGTTTCTGCAAAACGAAACTTGTGTGAGGTTGTAAAAAAGTCACTTCAGCCTTAAATTGGAGTCGGCAGTGGCGCTCTACTGTCATATTCTCCGTACGGCTCCGCTCTTTGAAAGCTGCTTCACAAATGTTACCAGCGAAGGAACAAAAAAGCTTCTTCGCCTTCATTGATACAGCAGTAAAACTGGCCAAGGCAACCGATTCCGATGCCATGCTGGTACTGCTTGAGCGAGAGATCAACTGGACACGACTGATCAAGAAAACTGTCAAAATGGGGGTCCTGGTCGTTGCCACACACTCCGAACAGGTTCATCAGGCAGCCGTGGAAGCGACGATCAACTCGGTTCTGCTCGAATCACCGATCATCGACCCCAGAGACCAGCTGGCCCAAGCAGTCCTGGCGAGTGTCTCAGAAGCACACATGAAAAGCGGTTCACAGCTTGTTGCTTTGTACAACAATTCTGGCGGTGACGGAGACGTCATCGACACCATCACAGCGTTTAGCCTCACAGAGAAACTTGGACGGCTGACGGTTCGTGACTTGCGGCAGCTAAAAACGAAAGTCCCATTAGAGACGCTCAAAGTGGTTGTTGACCTTGCCGTCGCGATCGGCCGCGATGGTCGAGAAGGCAAACCAGTGGGAACGATGTTCGTCGTCGGCGATCACCGCAAAGTGCTCGAACAGAGTCGCCCGGGCGGATTTGATTTTGTGAGAGGTTACTCTCGCAAGGACCGCAGTTTGCACGATGGTAAAACTCGCGAGGGCCTCAAAGAGATCGCTCAGCTCGACGGCATGTTTGTTGTCTCTGCCGACGGCACGATTGAAGCCGCCGCCCGACTGATCGACACTCAGCCGGTCGAACTTACGATGACGAAAGGGCTCGGATCGAGACACTTCGCCGGTGCTGCAATCAGCAAGAACACCAAAGCGATTGCAGTCATTGTGAGTCAGTCCAGTGGAACAGTCCGCATTTTTCAGGATGGCGAAGTGGTGCTTCGAATCGAGCCGCTTCAGCGGGCTGCCATGAAGTGGAAAAAGCCAGTTCAAACTTCGGCTCAGGCACCTGAAACTCCACCCGAAGCGTAACCTGCACAGCCCGCCAAAGCCGTTGCCATTGGATCACCGACGATAATCTGCGCGCTCTGTTAGACTGGCTTTTCGAAAACGACGAACCCATTACCACAACCCGACGCGTAAATGAGGGATCGATCCCTCTCTTACGCGTCGGGTTGTGATTTCCTGGCATCGATGCGAACAGACGCTTCTGCCGCTCGCAAACTCAAAACTGGAACAAGAGCAATGTCGCTTCTCTCAAAACTGGCCGACAAACTGATCCTGTGCCCGTCTACCAAAGCGATCGATTCCAAAGACAGTGTCAGAGAAGTCGTTTGGGCACAGGAAGGCATCGAGATTGAAACCTACGTTTCAACCTGGGGCGATTTTGAATCTACATCGATCCCCGAAACCGAGAAACTGGTGGTTCTGAAATTTCCCGGCACAGGAGGGCGTGCAGAAAGAGGCACGGTTCATCCTGCTGAGTTGCTTGTTGGTGATGATCCTCATTCAACAATCAAAGCCGCACAGGTTTGGACACTGAATCATCGCGGATATGGGCAAAGTACGGGCCCCGCATCTCTTGCGAACTTCACCTCAACGATCGACCATTTCTGGGACTTCATCGAGCAGCGGTTTCGCGGGACCAAAAAACTTGCAACGGGCAATAGTCTTGGTTGCATGTCGGCACTTTATCTCTCTCACTACAGGAACATCGACGCGATCATGATTCGCAATCCACCTCCTTTAGCCCGTTTGATCTCGGACCGTCCGCGATACAACGCCTGGAATTTTGGATTTGGAAAACGCATCGGCAACCAGGTCCCGGAGAAACTCGATTCGTTACGCAACGCGAAACATTCGAACTGCCCAGCCTTGTTCGTATCGTCGGAGAAAGATCGTGTCGTCCCGATCAAGTATCAACTTGAAATCGCAGATGCGTACCATGGACCAAATCGACAATTCGTCATTCAAGGCGCCGATCATCATCATAGAATCCCGGAACACCAGGAGTCGCAATACCTCGAAGCGGTCCGGTGGTTGCACGAAAACCTCGCCAGCCGAAACTGATGGCTGCCGGACCTGATGTGACCAGTTTAAAGTACGCCTTGCCGTTTACAATTCGTGCGGCATCATCGCAAAAATTCGCATTGTCAAACTGTGCCTACAGCCGCCCAAGAATTTCGTGCGGAGCCCCAATGTCAATCACTTCGACCTTGCCGAGCCACTGTTTCGCATTCTGATTTTCGAATCCGGTCTTTCGAGCAATAAACGAGCAAGTTAGATCTGCCATAAAGGCCAACTCGGTCTCACCGGTATCTGCATCGAGCCCGGTAGGAATATCGATCGCGACTCGACGTGCCGACATCCGGTTAGCTGATTTCACTGCTGTCGTATGAGGTTCTCGCAAAGGTCCCTTGGCTCCGGTCCCCAACATCGCATCGACAATCAGCGGATCGTCGCTCAGACTTCGAAACGCATTCAAAAAATCATCTTCAGTCCAACTGGTTTCCGCCCGGGATATCGAAGTGTCCATCTTCCCGAGCACGTCATAGTTGATTTTTGCGTCGCCCGAAATCTTCGTCGGCTCAGCCATGAGAACAACGCTAACTGGCACTTTGGCGTTGGCCAGATGTCTCGCAATGACAAAGCCATCCCCTCCGTTATTGCCGCTTCCACATAGAATTACCGTCGGTTGATCCATGCAATGCTGAAAGATCTGTTGCGTGCAAGCGACACCCGCGTTCTCCATCAAGACAATACCCGGCATGCCATACTCTTCGATGGCGATCCGATCGAACTGGCGACATTGGTGGCAACTGAGTAACATTGTTCGAGCCTGTTTGAAATCAAACTTTGAAATGAGACAAAAATGCCAATATACGAGTTCGAGTGCAAAAAATGTGATCTCGAATTCGAATTTCTGATCGAAGGAAATTCGAAAGCCGAATGCCCCAATTGCGAAAGTATCACTGTTGAGCGTCAACTTAGTGTCATCGCTTCACCAAAATCGAGTTCCAGCTCCAGCTGTGGCACTCCGATGCCTGGCGGCGGTTGTGATTTGCCGCGATGTGGAACAGGCGGCGGCTGAGGCGTGTAACCAAAACTTGCGTGGTTCACGCAGAAAGAAACCATGAGTCAAATCCTGATCACAGAACACGAACTATCGGGCGCTCGTCTGACCGTACCGTTCACACCGTTAGGCAAACTGGGCCCCAAGCACCACGCCGTGATTGTCGGCGTGCACCGTATCGACCAGGAACTATGGGTGGCTGAACTTTCGCGAAAGCACGGTCATCGGTTGGTGTCTTTGGAGCAATGGATTAAGGACAACAAAAACTACATGGCCCATTTGACCGTTACACCCAACGAAGGACCTCGTAGTAATTCCGAGGTGGCTCAGAGTGCAATCGATGAAATCGCCTCTCAGCTTGGGGAGAGCGGAGAGCCCCGAAATTACAACGTGATCTTCAACAATTGCGAGACGTTCGTGGATCGACATCTCGATGGCGAACAGGACAAACCGCGGCTCAGTCCCCAGGTTTCAAAGGCACTTCAGGCAGCCGGGGTTGTCATTGCCACTGGTGTGGTGATTTTGCAAAAGCACAAAAAATAGGTCGTTTCCCCGAAGTTGCATTTTTAACGATTTTTCCGATTCCTCCACATTCTCTGTCCGAACCGGGATTCGATAGCGTCTTTGTAGGTGGGGAGCATGCCGACTGGCAACTCCATGACTCTACTCCAAAAGAGATTCATCGTGAAAACTGCAACGAGTAAGGACGTACTACATGGCGACGTGTGTTGGCCTGCCCCCACTTCAATTCAACAGGAAATAGCTGTCCAGAAATACGATCAACGCATCGAATTTCCTCGCGAGAACTTTGATGGTGCACCGTATCCGTTCGCCATCATCCTGGGGGCGACAACGGCTCTTTTACTGGTCACAACCATTCGATCGCTCTGGTTTTTGATCACTGCGTAGGTTCGCGCAACTGACAGGTCAATCTTGAGATCCAAAACGTGGCTTCGGCGTCTCGCCGCAGTACTAGCGCAAAAGAACTGCGGCGAGACGCCGCAGCCACTTTCTTGAATGAGACGTAAAAAACAAACGCTCACTCTAATAGTTGGTCATTGCGTGAAACTTCACGCGACGCCAGATCATCAGCCCTTTTTGGTGGCTTCCCCCAGCACGACCGGCTTGTAACCACCAGTTGCAGCAAAGTAAATGATGATCAGCAGAAACGCGACAGCCATAATCATCGGCAATACGGCAGCGACTTTAAGACTGCTTTGAGATGTCGACTTCAACTGGTCATCCAGAACGTCCTGGCGTTCTTTATCAAGCAGCTTTGAAAATTCTCCAGTATTGACTGACTCGTAGTTAACTCCGAAGAAGTTTTTCTTCTCGTAAATCGGCTTTTCGACTGGCTTATCCGGATTCGTCATATCCTTGAACATCTTTCCCTCAGCCTTCACTGTAGAAAAAACATCGGCCTCCACTGAGGCAACGGCTTGCGTCGAGTAGTGATCCTGAACCGCCCCCAGAAACGGGAACCCAAAAATTCCCACCGTCAGCAATCCCATTGCTGATACGGTATTGAGCGTCATCGCTCCACCTTTGGGAAACTGTTCGGAAACAAGACCAAGCATCGTCGGCCAATAGAATGTTTGCCCAATCGCATAAAGTACAAAAGCACCGAATATCAATGCCCCGCCAACCGAAGACATGGCGTAAAGCCCTGCAATCGAAAACAGTGAGCTCAACAAAAGGAGAGCAGGAGGAGACATGAATTTGAGCGGAATTCCAGCAAAGAATCGCAACGTCATCATGATACCTGCTGACAAAACGATCGCCCAGCCAGCCAGATTGGCTCCATCGGCTCCATCGCCTGCAAGGATAGGCTTCATCAACGTTTGAATCCACGCATCGGTTGCAAGTTCAGCCGTGGCCAACGGAACCATGATCAAGCAGAGGAAAAAGAACAATAGCTTGCCCGGCGAACCGACAATGAATCCAGCGATCGTACCAGTCACCGCACCGATTCCAAGGCAAATGTAAAGCTTGAAATCTCCGATAAACCCGGCGGTATCCTCCGGGATTTCAAACAGTCCGGCGCCCATGATTTGCCCAATAAATTCGTAAGCAATAAACGTCGCTGCAAGAAAAACTCCAAGTCCGCCAAATTCTTTGAGCATGTCACGCATGGAAACATTCGCTTCCACCCGCTCATCGACTGGAAACCTTGTACACATAAGGAACATCACACCGTAAGCCAGGACGGGCAGCAGCATAATGAAGAAAATCCACTTCACGTTGTCCCAGTTAGTCGTCTCTGCTGACGGATCAATCATCAGCAGGTAGGCGATTCCACCCAACACGATTCCGGCCGGCCAGGATGCGTGAAGAATATTGAGCATCTTGCTTTTGTCGTCGCGATAGATCGAAGCGCAAAGCGGATTGATAACTGCTTCAACGACACCATGGCCCAAACCAGCACAGAGACACGCCCACCACATTGAAGAAACATCTGTCGCGAGATAGGTCAAAACAACAGACGCAATTTGCAACGCAAACGCGAAGAACATTGAAACCTTGTAACCTATTTTGTCCACCAGCAGACTAAACAGGATCATGGTGATTGCGATCGGCCACAGCGCAGCACCCGTGAGTGCTCCGACATCAACCATGGTTATTTGAAACGAAGACGACCACATTTCAGGAATCATGACACGAAAAACAAAACCTACGCCAGCCGCAGTAAGTGCCAAAAAACTTGCCCAAAACAACTTTTGCTTGTCGGACTCAGAGAGAGCCTGAGTGGATTGATTCATTGTGTCCCCATGGTGGCCTGAAATTTATAGCTGGCTAGATTCGGATTGGTCACTTGTCAAAACTGAAACGAACAACGAGAGCTTCCCAACTTAACCAATCGCTCTACACCCGAATGAATCGGCGTCCGATCCCAGCTTCGACAATCGCGGTCGCCGAAAAGAAGTTTCGAGTATAGCTCACCAATTACCGCCATGCTATTTAGCTTTTTTCAAATTCGGAACTTTGTCGTCGTTAAAGTCTGCCTCACTTACGGAGCCTGGAATGGAACTCCAAAGTTGACTCGTCGGACTACAGAAACAGCTTGAGTTGTTGCTTCATCTTCTCGCAGTTTACCCGACCGGGCAATTGAAACCTCGGCACTTCACCCGAACGAAAAACGAGATTTGCCAGGTGATCAAGTTCGTCAAATCCTAGCTGCGAAACCGGCCACGACTTGCGTCGAAATATCTCGATGAACATTTCTCGCAACAACACAACTGACTGCTCCTGCAATCCTGCACAGTCAACCACCATCAGGTCGCCTTCGTCGCAGACAAAATCAAACAATGGTTCCACTTGCTCGCGCACAAGCCCCAGATGCTCCGCTGCCTGAGACGAAAGCCTGGCCACAGATCCATCAACCGACGAAAATCGCTCCCTCAACATCGGCAGCACCTCGTTGCGGATGAAATTACGGGTGTACGTCGAATCCGCGTTGGAAGAATCGGTTCGGCAAGCCTGATTCCATGATCGCAACGCCGCATCAATCATGTCTCGCCCAACACCCAGCATCGGTCGCACGATCGTCAGCGATTCGTCAACAACACGCGTTTTTGGAATGCCACACAAACCACTCAACCCCGTGCCGCGAAACAGACGAAACAGAATCGTTTCGATTTGGTCATCCTGATGGTGAGCCGTCACGATGTAGCGACTGTTCGTCTCACGAGCGACATCGCAAAGAAAAGCATATCGTTGCTCACGCAAATCGTTTTCGTTTGAGCTTTGAACGCCAGCAGTCGCACACGCCGTATGACACTTCACATTCAAATCATGCGATAGTTGAGAAACAAATTCGGCGTCCGCATCGGAATCTGAGCCGCGCAGTTTGTGATTGAAGTGAGCCACAATCAATGATCCGGCATTTGCCTTTGGCGCCTCATGGTTCACATCATGTAGCGCTCGCAAAAGCGCCACACTATCGCCACCACCGGACACAGCGACCAGCACGTTGAATTGCTCCCAACGATTGACAGGCCACGCTCGCAGAATTTCTTCACGCAAAATCGAAGTTGGATCTGTTGTCATTTGTCCGAGCAAAAAATATCTGCCCCCAACAATTTACCATGCGTATTCAGGGACCAACGACTCCACAGAGGCCAAAACATCGGCGAATACAATTTGAGTTTGTTTGGCGTTATGTTAACATGGGATCAGACGGGTGGCTTCAAACCGGACCCCCGATCCAAAACAGACAATAAAGCGGTGCTGTCCGCCTGAGTCGGTTGAGATCATAAACGTAGTTGTAATTCCGACTTTCATCGGCCCTTTTTGGCAAGACGAACATGGATCCTATTCGCCTGTTGTTGAGCCTTGCTTTTGGGTTGTTCCCGCAGCTCCTGTACCTGACCGCGATTCCACTTGCGACAGTACCTCGATTGAGCTCGCGTCAACAGTTGCGTGATTACGCAGTTGGTCATGATTGGTTGGGTTGGTATCGAGTTACCCTTGAAGTCAGAGCCGTTGGCTGGCCGACGTTGCGGGTTATTGCTGTTTCTGACTGGAGTCGCCTTCGGCCTGGCCGAAAAGTCAATTCTGACGACAAAAGTCAATCCTCACGTGCGCTGAAGCGAAAGAAACATCGCTCTTCCACCGATCCGTCTTCCGGGAAACATCGACGTTAGCCTTACTCGGCCCTCTGCGACAAACGATTTCTACTGACCAGACGACTGCACCGCTCCAATAATATGGGGAGGCAGCGATGGATTATTTCTCGCTCGTTATCGGTGCGTTGGCGGCTGGTGCCGCAGGGGTAGCGTATGCACTGTTTGCGCCTGGCGGAGCTCGTAACAAATCAAAGTCGATTCTTGAAGACGCTCAGCGTCAATCACAAAACATGCTCAAAGAGGCGGACGTTTCGATCCGAAAACTGGAACTGGAACGCCAGAAGGAATTCGAACTGGAGCTCAAGAAATCGCGTGACGAATTGCATCAACGCGAACGAAAACTCGATAAACTCGAATCGACGCTGGGCCAAAGAGTTACCGACCTCAAAAAACAGGAAACCATTGTTGCCACTTCGCAGAACCGACTCAAAGTCAAACTTGAGCAGGTTGCACAAACTGAAAAGGACATTTTCGACGTACTGGAAAAGAAACGCACACTGCTTCATGAAGTCACCGGACTGAGCAGGGAAGAAGCCTCCACGCGGCTTTTCAAACTTCTCGAAGACGACCTGGCCGATGAAGTCGGCGGCAGAATTCTCAAGCACGAAAAGAAGATGGAAGAAATCTGTCAGGAACAGGCCCGCAACATCCTGACGATGACCATGCAACGCCTGGCGTCGGAACATACCGCAAACACAACCACCAGCACAATCGATATCCCCAACGATGAAATGAAGGGAAGGATCATCGGTCGCGAAGGACGAAACATTCGTGCCTTCGAGCAGGAAACAGGAATCGATATCATCATCGACGACACGCCAGGCGTGGTGATCATCAGCGGATTCGATCCCGTTCGCCGCGAAATCGCAAAAGTTTCGCTGGAAAAACTGATTGCCGACGGTCGAATTCACCCAACTCGAATCGAGGAAATCACCAAAGAAACACAGTCCGAGATTGAACAGATCATCCTGCGAAAAGGCAACGAAGCGATTCAGGAAGTTAACGTCCACGGCCTGAACCAGCGAATCGTGGAAATGCTTGGAAGACTGCACTACCGCACCAGCTACAGCCAAAATGTGCTCCGACACAGTATCGAAGTTGCGTTTTTATCGGGAATGCTGGCCGAAATCATGGGCTTGGATCCTGACATGGCACGGCGTGCCGGTCTGTTGCATGACATTGGCAAGGCAGCCGATCATGAAATTGAAGGAGGCCATCCTAAAGTCGGGTCGGACATGCTCAAAAGAGCAGGGGAGCCTCCCGAAGTCGTTCATGCAGCGCTGGGGCATCACGATCAGATACTGGTTGAACATCCCTACACCGTGATCGTTGCCACCGCTGATGCCTGCAGCGCTTCACGTCCAGGAGCTCGTCGCGAGTCGATGGATCGCTACATCAAGCGAATGGAAGAGCTCGAATCGATGGCAATCGAATTCAATGGCGTGCGACAGGCATACGCCGTTCAGGCTGGACGCGAAGTTCGCGTGGTGGTGGCTTCAAAAGATATCTCAGATGAGCAGGCAGCCAAGATCTGTCGTGATATTGCTCACGCTTACCAGGAAAAACTTTCGTTTCCAGGCGAGATCAAAGTCGTCGTCATTCGTGAAACGCGATTCACAGAATTGGCCAAGTAGCGATCAGACGTCCAACTTTCAGGACAGGACACTCGTTCCCGGAATGCGGGAAACTCGTTACGATGTTGCGTTTCCCATTTTAACCAAACCACCTGCGCCATATCTGGCGATGAAAGCACCTGATGCGAATTCTCTTTCTTGGCGACATCGTAGGAAAACCCGGAGTCGATTTGGTCTGTGACGCGATCCCTGCTTACCGCCGCGAAGCTTCGATCGACGTCGTGATCGCCAACGCAGAAAATTCGGACAAGGGCTCTGGTCTTTCGCCAGCCATCTACAAGAGACTTTGCAAATCCGGGATCGATGCGATTACCCTGGGCGATCATATTTATCGCAAGAAGGATATCATTCAGGTTCTCGATTCCCGCGACAACATCGTCAAGCCATGCAACTATCCGGCTGATGCACCTGGCAAGAACTGGGTCGTCGTAAAATCTGCTACGGGTCGCAAGGTCGCAGTGTTCAGTGCCATTGGACGGGTCTTCATGAAGCCAGCGGACTGCCCCTTCAAAGCAGTTGAAAGAACACTTGCTGAGATCCCTGACGACGTCGTGATTCGTTTTTGTGATTTTCACGCCGAAGCCACCAGTGACAAACACTTGATGGGACGTTTTCTTGATGGCAAAGTGACTGCCGTTTGTGGCACGCACACTCATGTCACGACAGCAGATGAGCAGCTGTTCCCTGGCGGCACGGCGTACATTAGCGATGTAGGCATGTCGGGTCCCCATGAGAGCATTTTGGGACGAAAGATCGAACGTGTCATGGAAGCCACCCTTACATTTCGCCCTGTACCTTTCGATGTCGCTACTGATAACGTTCAGATCTCAGGTGTGGTCATTGATGTCGAACCGAAAACAGGTCGCTCCAGCGGAATTCGCCGCATTAAGATCACCGAAGCCGATGCAGACCGACTGGCTGAGAGCATGGATGAGTAGGCTTTGCGGTCCCCAGTGCGCAAAGTGGCTGTGATCTTTCGATTGTTAAGTCTCATTTTGGGTTGTGGCTACAGCGCCTCGGCGCGGTATTGCGCCAAAAAACTGCAGCGAGACACCGCAGCCACGGATTCAAAAATTCACAGCCTCTTCGGGACCACGGAAACGCCGTCAGGTTGCCAACAAGTGACAGCAAAACAGACATTGAGCCACGTCATCGATTCCTCTACGCTCCGCCCTCACTTACCAAACGTCCGTGAGCTAACTCCGATGGCAAACCGTCAATTCAATCACAGATACCGATTTTTGCTTGCTATCATGCTCATCGCGTGTGTGTTAACAATGCCCGGTTGCATTGGAGCCCTGTCGCAACTGATCTACACAATCAGGGGTCACCGAATTGATGCAGAATTCGACGGCCTCAATGGAAAACGAATTGCAGTTGTTTGCGTCAGCGACGCATCAGCCTATGGGCCCGACACGCTGACCTATACCATCTCCCAGGCGGTTGGGATCCGATTGGTCAATGGCCTCAAAAAAGATTCTCAGGTAATTGCTCCATCGAAAATTGAAGAATGGATCGACAACAACGGATGGAATGAAACCGAATACGTTGAATTGGGTAAAGGCGTCGATGCCGACATGGTTTTGGCGATCGAGGTTGCAGCCTATTCGCTGACGGAAGGTTCGACTCTCTTCAAAGGCCGTTCTGACGTCACGCTAACCGTTTATGACATCAAGAAAGATGGACAAGTCCCCTACAGTGCCACGCCAATGCATTTTGCATTTCCACGAAACGGACGGCCATCGATCCAGACGAGCGAACGCGAATTTGAAGCGTTCTATCTGTCACAACTGACGACCATGATCGCGAACAAGTTTGTTCCTCACGACAAGCTGGAAACGTTCGCCAATGACGCGACGATGTTGATCAACTAGTGATTCGTCAAAGCTCAATTGACGGTTGCCACGTTTAGACTTGCGTAAGCGTGAGGCAGGCACCCGATCGATTGTTCAACCAGTTCTGACAGGCCACAGGTCTGGCAATCGGCGTGCCATCTTTCGCCATAACGGATTTTTATCCGTGCTCTTGAACTAACCGTTACAACCGCGCAAACGTTCTCTGCAGCGCGAGAAGTCCAGACGTCTTCGAGTCGAGGTCGAATCCTGGGGCCAAGGAAATTCTATGGTTTCCTGACCCAACTTTTCACCGACAGAGGACTTCATGTCTTTCTATTTCGACATGCCAATTGAAGAGCTACACCAATCCGTCCTGAGAAACCCATTCGAAATCGAAATTTGGCTGACTCTCATCAAACGGGTTGCCAAAGAAGAATCTGCTGAATGTGCGTTGGAAGAGATCTTTGTCGCAGAGGAGATCTTTCCGGACAGTATCGAACTTCAAGCCATCAAGGCACTCTGCCTGATGTCGCTGGGTGAAACACAGGAAGCCCACGAACTGTTGCAGCAGACACTACGCCGCAGCCCCGGCGACGAACTGGCAGATCGCCTGGTAAACGAGTTCCTTCCGAGTTTCACCAACGTCACGCAGGACCTGCTATTCAACCCCTATTCAATTCTCGATCACGCTGAAGCACTGCCAATCGAGAACAATTTCATGGAGCGTCTTGAATCGACGATCGATCTGGTCCGCGCCTACAATGACAATGAATGCACTCCTGAGAACATGGTACAACCGCTTGAACGTCACATTCAGAACTTCCCAGATGACATCAATGCCAAACTGGATCTGGCTCGACTGTGCCACAACATAGGTGACCGAACAAAAGCGAGGCGATTCTACCAACTGGTGATCCTGGCCGACCCTTTGTGTGCATCTGCCTTCTTTGAACTGGCGACGATCGAACCCGATCCTGATCGAGCGATTGATCTGTCGGAAAAAGGACTCGACCTTTCCCCGCGTTTTGAATGTGGCCGATACAACTATGCGGCATTGCTTCTGCAGAGTGGCATGTTGCGTGAAGGTCGCAATGAGATGTTGCGATTGCCAGCCGACTCACCATTTTACGTCTCCGGACTCGAAGCGATTGCCAACTCCTACAGCGAGGAAGGCACATTCGACGACGCGGCCAAATTCCAGGAAAAAGTCATTACGCTTTCTCCCAACAATCCTGAAGCATGGAATTGTTATGGTCACTTCTTTGCTCAAATGGGCGACTACGAAATTGCACTCAGGCATTTCGACAAAGTCATTGAACTCGATAGCGAGCACGTCGATGGTTTGCACAATCGCGCCTTGATGTTGTCGCGGTTGGGACGGAACGAAGAGGCGATTCATGTGCTCAAATACGCGCTGACCATTGCACCCGATGAAGAAGCGCTGTTGGTCAACCTGGGTGTTGAACTGAATCAACTGGGTCGCAACCCTGAAGCAATCGACGTTTTGAAAGAGGCAGTTCAAAAACACCCTGAATACGAACGCTTGTGGCAAAACCTTGGAAACTTTCATCTTCAGTCGGGTCAAATTTCCGAGTCGATCGAATGTAGCCGCATTGCAGTTGAACTTGATCCAGGCAAAGGTCTGGCATGGTGGAACATCGCCCGAGCTGAAGCAAAGCTGGGAAATCGGGAACAGTGCCTTGAAGCACTGCGTGAAGGAATTAGCCGAAGCCCCGAACTGGCAGATTTGATCGGCGACGAAGAGGTCCTTGAACCCTGGCGGAACGAAAAAGAATTCAGAGACCTGTGGCAGTAACGCCAGCGACAATTTATCGATCCGTTAGAATACGGCCATGAATCGCCTACTACCGACGGATCGAATTGCAGAACTTTGCGGCGCCGAGTCTGTCGAAGTCATCGAGTCGATTCAATCGTTATGGAGTGGCTACGGCGAAATTTCGCGAGTGCAACTTCTGCCTCAGCGCAGCTCGGCTGTCGTTAAACACGTCTGCCCGCCCGAAGACCGCAGTCACAAGTACGGTTGGGCGGGAGACGTCTCGCATCAACGAAAATTGAGTTCCTACGAAAACGAACTTTCCTGGTATCGCGGAGCCGCATCAAAATGTGCCGGGTCCTGCCGCATGGCGAAGCTAATCGCCAGTGAGTCTGTGGAAAATCAGTGGCTATTCGTTCTCGAAGATCTGGACGCCGCAGGATTTCCGCTCCGTCACAGCCGAGTCAACGACGATCAGCTAGATGCCTGTCTTCGATGGCTCGCGAATCTTCATGCCAGTTTTGTGTCTGAATCCAAAACCGTCGCCCATGAGAACAGTCTTTGGCCCATCGGCACGTACTGGCACCTCGCGACTCGTCCAGAAGAACTTTCTGCGATGGCAGCAGGAGATCTCAAACGCTCCGCTGCTGCGATTGATCAAAAACTGAACGAAGCCAGATTCCAGACGATTGTGCATGGCGACGCCAAGCTGGCGAATTTTTGCTTTTCCGAAATCGGCGAGGTTGCCGTTGTCGATTTTCAATACGTTGGCGGTGGTTGTGGCATGAAAGATTTCGCCTACTTCATCAGCAGCTGTTTTAGTGACGCCGAATGTGAGCAGCGGGAATCAGAATTGCTCGATCTCTATTTTCAACATTTGAGATCGGCAATCAATGACGACACGCTGGCCAAATCGGTCGAAGTCGAATGGCGACAACTCTATCCGTTTGCCTGGGCGGATTTCTATCGATTCCTTGCTGGCTGGTCGCCCGGACACTGGAAGATGCACAATTACAGCCAACGGATGGCACAACATGTGATTGACCAATTGCGAGCAGGCGATTTATAGATGCCCAGACGGGTTGAGTTATTTGCTGTCGTCAACGGCATCTAACTAACCGACAATCACACGGCGACCGTCAACAGACACTTTCCCTGCTGCGATCAAGTTGATGACTTGCGGAAGCAGTTCACACTCCTGCGCAAACACCCGAGCGGCCAACGCCGCTACATCATCATCTTTCTCAACGGAAACTGAGGCTTGAGCAATGATTGGACCGTGATCATAGTCGTCGTCCACGAAGTGAACCGTGCAACCAGTCAGCTTACATCCGTAATCGAGTACTCCCTGATGGACTCGAGAACCGTAGTTGCCTTTCCCACAGAAAGATGGAATCAAACTGGGGTGAATGTTGATGATGCGGTTCTCAAAGTCGTCAGGAATCGAGAGCTGCCGCAAAAAGCCACCCATGACGACAAGTTCAGCTCCACTGTCGCGTAAAGCATCGAAGACGGCAGCACTAAACGGTTCACGACCATCGAATTCTTTGTGAGAGATCACTTTGGATTCAATTGCCGCATCGCTCGCAAAACCAAGCCCGCCAGCTTCAGGATTGTTCGACACAACCAATGCAATCTCGGCATCAAGTGAACCGGCACCGATGCGATCGATCAGGTTTTTCAGCGTTGTGCCGCCACCGGAAATAAGGACTGCGATTTTCATTTTCAATTGCTTCCCTCGCGAGAGAGGGGAGCCGAGGTGAAGGTGGGTGACATTTCGAGGATTGGAATCTGGATGTACGGCGTTCGAAGAAAGAATACTACTTTATTACTCTCATTCCTATCTTCACCACAATCTCGCCAATCGTCCTTTCGACAAAATCATCTTCGGCATCTGCCAGCGGCTTGACAGTCAGCACTGCGGCTAACGTTTCGCGGCAGATGTATTCGCGATTCTCTTCAACCGCCTGCCTGGCTTCATCCGAATCAGTACAAACAATCAACTCAATGCGGTCTGTGCGTTCATAGTCGTTGGCTTTTCGCTGATCCTGAACCAGACGCACCTGATCACGAGCAATTCCGGCCCGCACCAACTCTGGCGTCAATTCGGTTGCCAAAACAACCACGACGCCGGCACCCTGAGCCGCGGCCCAGCCTTCTTTGGCCTTGAGTCGAACCTCGACATCTTCACTGGTTAGCTCAATCGATTGACCTTCAACTTCGATCGAAGATTTTCCATCAGCCGTTAGCGCCGCCAACATGGCGCCACCATCAGCCTCACCGAACGCCTTCTTTACTTTCGGCATCAGTTTGCCAACACGTGGGCCAAGCAATTTGAAATTCGGTACAACCTGGTACGTCACGTACTCCTCGGCATCGAGCGTAAAGGTCACGTCACGTACGTTGAGTTCCGTCTTCAGAAGTTCGGCATGTGTTTCGAGCCACGCCTGATCCTGATCAGAAGTCAAAACCACCGTCACGCCGGAAAGCGGTTGACGAACTTTCAGTTTCGCACCCATTCGAGCCGAAAGTCCCTGCGAAGCGATCTGTCGCAAGACTTCCATTCGACGATGGAGAACCGAATCGCAGAGCGCCTGACATTGTTCAGGATAGTCACAGAGGTGAATCGATTCGGGAACAGCAACGCCATTATTGCGAAACGGTTCGGTTAGTTCCTGCCAAATTGTTTCCGTAATGAACGGCACGAACGGCGCTGCCAACTTTGCCAGCGTCGCCAAACATTCGTACAGCGTCCAATAGGCATCCAACTTGTTTGGATCCTTGGTGTCCTTGGCCCAGAACCGATCGCGACTTCTTCGCACGTACCAGTTACTGAGCACGTCAACAAAATTATTCAGACAGCGAGCAGCACCATAATTGTCGTACTGATCCATCGCCTTCGTTACGTCACCGACCGTTTTCTGCAGCGAGCAGATAATCCAGCGATCGAGTTCACTTCGATCGCAAACGGCACGGAATCCTTCACCAGATTCGAGGTCGTCATGGTTAAGCTCGCCTGGCGACGTCACCGATGATGGATCAAAGCCATCAATGCCGGCGTACAGTTTGAAGAAGCTGTAGACATTCCACATCCGCAGCAGGAATTCAGGAATGCTTTCTTTAATCGCCCGTTCGCTGTAGATGATCGACGTCCACGGCGGCTGATTGGCGAAGAAATACCAACGCAACGCATCGGCACCGTAGAGGTCAAAGATTTCATTGGGCGGTCGATAGTTTTTCAAACGCTTCGACATCTTCTCTGTCTTGCGAGCGACTTTGCTACCGCAGTCAGAACATTTTTTCGCCTCTGAATCGTGTCGCTTGCTGCACTTAACACAGACGCTACCTTCGGCCAGCATCAAACCAAGCACGATGCAGTTCCTGTACGGATGCGGGAAAGCAACCTTCTCCTCACTGCCTTCATCATCACCGAAGAGCAGAGTGCTGATCGCAAGTTGCGAATAGAACCAGCCGCGCGTTTGATCCAGTGCTTCACTGATAAAGTCGGCGGGGAACTGAGCTTCGAATGATTCCTTGCCCTGATGTGGATAGCCCCACTGCGCAAACGGCATCGCGCCGCTATCGTACCAACAGTCGATGACTTCGGTGACACGCTTCATCCGGGCACCGTCTTCAAACGGCGAATCGTAGGTGATCGCATCGATGTACGGTTTGTGAACCTTCAAATCTTCGACCAGTTCCGGATTGGCAGCTTTGGCCGACTCCCAAACTTCCGTTCCCGTCAGGCCGGGCTTTTGCATCAATTCGTCGTAAGCGCCAACCGCATCGTAT
>CAYUNP010000031.1:8861-15032 GCA_964446085.1 uncultured Pirellulaceae bacterium | reverse complement strand
CAGATCATTTCCGGGCCGTCGCCGTGCTCAAAACGAGCCTGCTCCGCAACCAACAATTCATAGTCAACTTCACCGAACGCCGGTGCTTCGTGAACAGCACCCGTTCCACTATCGGTCGTGACAAAGTCCGCCTGGGTGATTCGCCAACATTTGTGTAACGTGCCGCCGTCAACCAGCTTGCCAGTTTCGTCACCCATCGTCTTGTAGAAATAATCAAACGGAGGTTGATACCGCTCGCCAATCAACTCCGAACCCTTCATCGTCGATTTGATTTCAAGTTCGCGTTTGAGCTTACCCGCGATCGTTTCGACCAGATCTTTGGCGAAAATCAAATTGTGATCGATCTCGGCATCGTAGACGAGTGCGTATTCGATATCGTCCTTCACTGCCGCGAACTGATTCGATGGCAACGTCCAGGGAGTCGTCGTCCAGACCAGCAGCGAAGTGTTTTCCCGATCGAGCAAAGGAAAGCGAACGTAAACGCTGGGATCACGAACGGTTTTATAGCCCTGGCCAACCTCACCACTGGAAAGAGCGGTTCCACCCTGAGCCCACCACCAGATAATCTTGTGTCCTTCGTAGAGCAAGTTGCGATCGAACAGGCTTTTGAGTGACCACCAAACGGATTCGACATAACTTTGGTGGTACGTAACGTAAGCTTCGTCGAGCTTGACCCAGAAACCGAGCCGCTGAGTCAACTCTTCCCACTGCTGCATGTATTGCCAAACGGACTGTTGGCACTTTTGAATGAAGGGCTCAATTCCGTGAGCTTCGATATCCTCTTTGGAGTGAATACCCAGCTCTTTACAGACCTCGACTTCGACAGGCAGACCATGCGTGTCCCAGCCCGCTTTTCGCTCGCAGTAGAAACCTTTCATCGTCTTGTAACGCGGAAAAAGATCCTTGATCGCGCGGGTCAAACAGTGACCCGGGTGAGGTTTCCCGTTAGCCGTCGGCGGACCTTCGAAAAAGACGTATCGTTGGCCGTCCTGTCGTCGGTCGAGCGACTTTTGATAGATGTCGTTTTCGTTCCAGAACGCGAGCGTTTTGACTTCGTTTTCAGGAAAGTTAAATTTGGAGCTTTCGCCTTGCGAGGACATGCGCTTTTCGCGAATTTGGGGATGAAAATCAAACCGCTAAATATCCCTGAACCGGGTCGGAATCACAACCCCGCGGACCTTCTGGCGCGTCGTCAGCGCGGAGGTTCCAGTGCCGTGACCAGGGCGAAGGTAGTCCATTCTGACCAAGGCTTGTGTATTCCGGTCGACTAACTGACCGCACCGCCATCGGAGTCAGTTGACACTTCTTCGTTTCGTGAACCGAATACTTGCGCCCAGGCGTGACTGAAAGCTGCTCCATAGAAGACCACCATGCCGGTGACGTAAACCCAGATCAACAACACCACCAACGAACCAGCCGCCCCATAGGCTTCGCTGGTTGACGAAAAACGAAGATAGAATCCGATCAGAAATCGACTCAGCGCGATCAGTGCAGCAGTCAACAGACCGGCTGGCCACACGTCGCGCCATTGAACTTTGGTAACCGGCAACAACCAGAACAGCACCGAAAGCACCAGCGGTGTAAGCAAAAACGCAACGCCTCTGTCGGCAAGCAGAATCCAGCGGACCGCATTGGGATAAAACTCGACCCACCAGTCGCCGAACGCTTCCAGAACCGTGCTCAGAATGATGGTCGCCAACAGCAACACGCCGGCCACAAACACCACTGCGATTCCAATCAGACGAGTCCTGACCAGAAACCACCAACCGCTACGATCTTCAATCGGCACATGCCAAATCTCATTGAAGGTATCGTGCAGCTGCGAAAAGACTCCTGAGGCCGCGAACACGAGAATAAACAAACTGATTGAACTGGCGATCAAACCGGATTCAGGTTCCTGGGAAGCATTCTTGATCAAGCCACCGATGATTGTCGCGATATCATCACTGGTAAATTCAGAAACCCGTTGGATAATTTCCTGCTCGGCCGCCTGGTCACCATAAATGAACCCGGCGATTCCAATTGCCATCACCAGCAACGGCGCGAGCGAAAGCACAGTAAAGAAAGTCAACGCAGCCGCCATCCTCGAAGAGTTGGCTTGTCCCCAAATGATGAAGGACCGTTGAATCAGTTTCCAAATACGTTTGGCCATGGCCATCGTAGTAAGTGCACCTACTTCTTGCGTGGTGCTTTCTTCCTGGCTTTGGGAGCAGCTTTTTTCTCAGGAGCTTTCTTGGCCGCCTTCTTCGCGGCCTTCTTGTCAGCCGCTTCCTTGGCTTTCTTGATCGCAGCATCTTTGGCCGCGTTGGCTACTGCCGGATCCGGTGCTTTCTTCTTGCGGGTTGGATCGACAATGTGACCAAAGTTCTCATCGAACTCCTTGCCGTACTTGTCATCCTCCAGCGCGTATTCGCCTTCGATTTCTTCTTCGAAGTCATCATCAAACTCCTCATCGAAATCGTCCTCTTTGAACTCGTCGACAATGTCCAGATCCAAACCGTCATCGACAACCGTGGCCTGAATTTCTTCGCCAGACACAAGGTTCTCGTCGCCAGTTTTTGTTTCCTTTTTCTCGTCTACCATACGAATCAGAATCGATTTCTTGAAAGAGTGTGGATGCAACAAAGGCGGCGATGAAGCGCGAGCAATTCCCATCTAAAACTCGCCTCTGGAGAATAAATAGATTAGGCATCGAAGCCGGAATGTCAAGGTTCACAACCGCCCCATTGCCGGTTGTTCCGATTTTGCGGCTAAGTCGTGTAAAGCGAGTTAAATTTCACGTAGGCTTCATTCAGATCGCTGGTCCAGTGCTGGGCTTGGCCAGCTCCCGAGCCGATCCGAATCTCGACCCGTGTTTCAAAGTTCTCCGCCATCGATTGGCTCAATTCTTGCTCCTCGAACGGGACTGGCTGGCCTTTCTCGAAAATCGAAGTCTCATTGACCGAAAGGCACAAATGCTCGGGCTTGAAAGACACTGATGTCAGACCAGCCGCAGAAGTAATGCGACCCCAATTCGGGTCCGCTCCAGCAACCGCCGTTTTGACCAGGTTACTCATCGCCACCGATCGGGCAATCGTATCGGCATCCTGATCCGTTTCCGCACCGGACACTTTGATCGAAATTAAATGTGATGCACCTTCACCATCGGCCGGAATTTGCGTCGCTAGCTCGACACAAAGCTCCGTCAGGCAATCAGTAAACGCGTGGATGGCTTTCCAGTGCTTCATCGGAGCAGGAGAAAGCCCGTTCGCCATCAGGACCAAAGAATCGTTCGTGCTGGTATGGCCTTCGACGCTGATACAATTGAAACTCTGATCGGCAACCCGTTTCAGGATGTCCTGGGCAACTGGAGGAGTCAACGTCGCATCGGTGACAACAATGCCCAACATCGTCGCCATATTGGGTCCGATCATGCCGGCCCCTTTCGCCATTCCAGCCAGCCGCACGGTTTCGCCTTCGAATTCAAAACTGCGAAACGAAGTCTTCGTTCCTTTGTCCGTCGTGAGGATCGCATTGCTGGCGGATTCAAAATCGTCCGCTGCCGCCCCAAGTTCGCGGCCAGCCTGCTTGATACCTCTGGTGACGCAGTCCATTGGCAGCTGCTGCCCAATGACACCGGTCGACATGATGCAAACCTGACCAGAAGTACACTGCAGTGCTTTTGCAGTTTCAAACGCCATCTTTTGATTGTTACGAAAGCCCTCTTCGCCGGTGCACGCATTGGCGTTACCAGAATTGACCACGATCGCCGAAAGATGGTCCGTCGGCGTGACCTGACGGTTCCAGTCAATCGAAGCAGCACGAACCACGTTCTGCGTGTACACACCAGCCGCAACTGCTGGAACATCGGAAGTGACCAGTGCGACATCTTTTTTGCCAGAGGCTTTGATCCCGCAGGAGACGCCAGCAAATTTGAATCCGGAAGGAAGGTTCATGGCAAATTGGTAGTCGGAATTCGGAGGTCGGAAGTTCGATTCAGAAATCGTAACGCCAAGCAACCACAAAGAGAACCTGGCAATGTGTCACTGGTTTCAGCGCCGCACTCATTACGTCAATCCCAGCGTCTCGTCGAACCCTTGCATGACGTTCAGGTTTTGAACAGCGGCTCCGGAAGCTCCTTTGATCATATTGTCGAGAGCGCTGACAATAATGGTCATCCCGCGACAGGATTTGACCGTCATATCGCAGAAATTGGTTCCTGAAATATCTTTCGTCGCAGGAATCTGATTGGTCACCCTGACAAAAGGCTCGTCACGATAGAACTCGTTGAGACAATCCATTAGCTCGTCGTCGGTTCGACCGTCTGCGTTCTTCAAATAGATCGTCGACAGAATTCCACGGTCCATCGGTGTCAGGTGCGGAGTGAAAACAGCTTCTGTTTCGGCGCCGCAAAAACGGTTCAGAATCTGATCAATTTCTGGCATATGTCGATGAGTCCCGACTCCGTAAGCCGTGATCGATTCGTTGCACTCCGGGTAGTGGAACTTCAAATTCGCTTTGCGTCCGGCCCCGGAAATACCAGTCTTGGAGTCGATGATCAACGGGTCACTCTTTACCAGGCCACTTTTGAACAGTGGAGCCAACGGAAGAATCGCAGAACTTGGAAAACAACCCGGATTGGCGACCAGCGAAGCAGATCGAATATCATCGCGAAAGAGTTCCGGAATCCCGTAGGCGACGCTGCCGACACGATCCGGATCAGGATGATCGACTTTGTACCACTGCTCAAACGACTGCACATTGTTGAGGCGATAGTCGGCGCTGAAGTCGATGACTTTCAATCCGGCATCAAGCAGTTTCCCAACAACGGCCGCTGAAGCCGCATGCGGCAAGCAACAAAACGCGTAGTCCAGTCCCTCCGCAAAGCGTGCGACATCGAGCGGCTCAAAACTGAGATTCAAACGATTCCGAAGTGTTGGATGGACTTCTGAAAGATGCGGCCGGCTTTCGTCGCGCGATGTAATTCGCGCGACGGTGACGTGCCGATGGCGAAGTAGAAGCTTTATCAATTCGAGCGCGGTATATCCGGTCGCGCCTACAATACCGACATTAATTTGCTGATTCATTCAGGATCGATCACTTGTCCGTCTTCGGAAGTTTCCCGGAATGGGCCAACACGATGCGATGCTGGTCATTGAGAGAATACGTGATGATTACAGGAATATCCCTGTTCAACAATTGCGGAACGATGAACTCCAGATACCCAACCCGTTTCGACCGCTCTTTCATGCCTTTCGCCGCATCGGAATAGACTTTCTTTTCATCTGCTTTCATCTCACTGGCCTGAGCCTGCACACTTGCCTGGTCGGCCTGTCTTGCCAGCTGATGAATTTGAGCAGCGACTTGCGGCATCTGTGCAGGATCCTCAAGAACTCGTGACCCCTGATCCGGAATCGGCTCAATAACCAGCGCCGCCTGCAGGATGAGTTTCTTTCGAACGTCCGCAGCGACATCCAGTGAAAGAAAATGGTAAGCCTTGGTTTTGTGAAAAACCATTCGCGCTGGTTGACCAGGAGCGATCGCCGCAGGTTCCAGATAGGCTCGTTGCTGATAATTTTTTTTATCCTGTCGCTCAATCTTGATCGTGCCCAATTTGGCGTTCAATGCCACCTCATTTGGCAACCACGGAACATCGACTTCCAGCTTAACGCTGCCCTGATTGGTACCGAATCGGAAGTCCTCAATCTTCACCGGCTTGCGAAGAGTTAGCCAATGTGAGTGCGTTGGAGTCGAGAGCTTGATTCGGCAGTTACGCAAGTAGTTCGCCGGACCAACGTCAGAGGCCGCAGGTAGCCATTTGAAGAAAAGTTCTGTGGGCGTTTTCTGAAGCTTCGCAATGATTACCGGCTTCGTCTTTTTCTTCTTCTTGTAGCTGATGTCCCACGTCTGACGATCGTCAGCGGATCGATTCAGAATAAAGATGGGCTTCGAGCGGTGCACCGATGGCACACACAATATCTCTGCACCGAGCAGATGCCTCTTTTCAAGAATCAGCTTGCCAAGCGAAACCTGTTTCTGGATTCCAACTTCAGGAAGGTCAACCGTTCTGGCGTACTTCTTGAACGGATCTTCCCCCGGCTTGGGCCCCATGTCCTCTTGCTTTGACTGGACTGGCTTCGGTTTCTTTGCAACTTCCTTGGCTGGGGCTGGCGCTTCGGTGGACTTTTCAGG
>CAYUNP010000031.1:0-8761 GCA_964446085.1 uncultured Pirellulaceae bacterium | reverse complement strand
TTCTTGTTTTCTGGTTCAGGCTTCTTGTTTTCTGGTTCAGGCTTCTTGTTGAAAAGCGATGCAATTGCTGTTTTGTTCGCCTCGACATCGGTAAGGGAGTCCGCGGGCACGACAGCGTCTTTTGCAGAACTTCGGTTCTCCCGTTTCTTTACAGCCGTATCAGAGGTTTCGCTATCGAGTTGAGCCACGGCTTCTTCAGATGCGTTTCCAACCATTTGTGAAGCAGCGAAGACGGTTCCGCCAATCAACAGAAGCGAAGCCACGACCGATGACGCGATTATCGCGACCGGGTTGTTACGAGCCAAGGTCCTCAACCAGCCCTCCGCAGCCGCCTCTTCAAGCTCGACCGGTTCGGCATTGGTATCCGTTGCAGGCATTGGCGTCGGCTCCGCTCGGGGAACTGTCGGAGCCAATGAAAGCTCAGCGTCACTGACAGATTCGAAGCTTGCGAATTCACCGACCCAGGATTCCAGCTGGTCCAGTGCACTATCGGAATCCACTCTGATCGCTGCGATTGCTGTTGAAAGCGATGCGAATGATTCGTTGTGTTGACTTTCGTCGATCGATGCAAGAAGAGAATCTGCGATGTTGGCAACGGCTTCAATGTCAGCAGACGCTTCGGCTGGCGAATCCGACAGAGCATTCGCCACCGCGAATCGAGTCAATCCTCTGATCTTCGCTTTGTTGTTTTCACCAACAACAATCGTCTCATCAGAAAGGCTTCCGTGAACAACACCCCTCGAGTGCGCATAGCCAAGTCCACTCAAACAGCCTTTGATAATCCTGGCCACGGATTCACTGGACATTGGCGTGTTTCTGACTGTTGCCAAATCAACTCCTTTGGAGGATTCAGAAACCAGGTAAATTCTCTTCCGCTCTTCGTCAATGTCGTAGACGTGATTGAGATTGCCATGGTCAAGCTTGGCAAGCTTACTACCGAAGGCAAAGATTTTCTTTTTGATTTCCGCTGAAGCACAGAGGTCAGCTGGAAGATACTGAATCGCAACGGCACGCGAAAGTTGTCGATGCATTGCTTCGAATCGATCGCCGAACTCTGTCTTGCCAATTCGATCAGTCAGGACATAGTTCCCCATGCAGAGACGATTGGCTCCTTTGAGCAACATTTTGGCTTGCCAGCGCGTCGAGAGTTTTTTGTTTGCCAGATCGCGAGCCAGAGTAACTGCGTCGTCATCATCGCCGGTCGCTTCGCGCCACTTTTCAAATGCTTCGGTGCTCAAGATACCGCTCTTGGCAACGCATTGAAGAAATCGATCCCGATTAACTGCGCTCATAAAAAAGTCCAAGGTTACCGGGCTAAGAGGATGAATCCGTCAGTTTGGGCATCACAGGATGAACATCTTAACACGCCCCAACATTTTCATTCTGCCATCCGCGCAGCAATTGTTCAAGGATTCCATTTCCTGATCTCAAACAGCAAGCCTTAAAACAACCAGTTGTGCGGAATTGTAGGCTGCTAAGGGCCTGTCGAGGGTAGTCATCGATACGAACTTCGCCCCGCTGAATTCACTTCCAGGGGGAGATAGAGATATAGCTTACTTTGACTGCCATATCAGTGACTTTGACCACTTTCTGTTTCTTTCCACTGAATTTCTGCAGCCAGGATGCGATTGTCGTTGGACAGTTGGCGCTTGGGTGATCAGCAAGCCATCCTGAGATGGGCCAGGAAAAAGCGAAAATGTCCAGAAACGAATCTCGGAGAGCGCGATCAATGTCGATTAAAGTCGCGGCACGGGACGTCGCTGTTTCGGGTCCCGATTCATTTGCGGTCGTCGCTCAAATCCACCGTTATTGTTGCCGCCATTGTTGGTACGCTCACGCGGTTGGGGCGGCGGCGTGTAGAACTGCCCCCAGCGCCACCCAATCGGAGTCTTCAATTCCTTTTCGGCAACCAGGGCCCACGGCGTTCCAGGATGATCTTCGACAACCCGCGTAAAGTATTTCTTCGCTTTCTCGGCAAGCTGAGCATCGCGACTTCCCGTTTCGACAGTATCCGAAGGACGCAACACCCAGGTATTGTTTTGCGGTGTATCAGCGTCTTTTGGAGGATCAAACTTCAGAGAGGTTTTGATCAACGCCAGCATCTGATTGTAAGTACTGGCTCGCAAGTGAGCTGCGATCGCACGTCCCATCGCAAGGTCATAACCGGCTTGCCATCTGGCTTCGTCTTCACTTTCCCGATCGGACTCACCAGCTTTTAGCGTCTGCATCAGGCGATTCAATGCCGGAACGACGAACGCCGCGTCTTTCTGGGCTTCGTTAACAACGCGAACAAAATTGCCTTCGTTCAATCGCGGAAAAACAGTTCGAGGCGACCGAAGTGGCTCACCCGTGCGTGTGAACTCTGCGGCCTGTACCAAAGCAAGCCGAGCCTTGTTCTCCCTCAGCGACTGATTGTAAGTCTGCACCGAAACGTAGTTCGGCTGGTACCGGCGCATGATTTCCGGATTGAAAAAGTAAGTCAGTTTCGAAGCATAGTTTTTGACTTCTCCCCATCGAACCCGCCGTTTGCCAGATCGATTTGGATGAACCGCAAAATAGAGTCCGCCTGTCTCGTAGCACAATCGTGTCAGATAAAACGGCCCAAACCCTGAATCAATCTGCTCAAGATCGTCACCGCCATCAACAAAACCAAGCCGCAATCTTTCCGGACGTGGCGTCTCGGCACCCTGATCAACAATGGCTCGCTGCGGCGTCTGATCGTATTCCGGATCAGGATCGACCCATTTCACTTCTGTTTCCTGACGACCAAATGGAGCCGGCACACCCACGGCATAAACGCTCACCCGGGCATTGACACAGTAACGAACGGTCTTGTCGGTCAGCTGCACATCGTCACCAGCTTCATCGGTCACAATGATCACCATCACGTTTCGTTCCGGCTTCTTTGTTTGTGCGCTCACGCGAGCCATCGAACGATATTTTTCGGCAACCGTCATCACCGATTGCATCACGTTTTCTTTTCCTGAATCGTCGCGTACGACAGACGCGACCGCTTCGCGAAGCTTTTCCAGGTCATAAGTTGGATCTGGTAACAGCGGCGATACCGTTTGCCCGAATTGATAAATGTCCGTCAACAGTGGTGGATTCAGGTCAGGACTACGCGTCTGCGTTTCGTCCAACTCCTGAAAACGGGCGAGCTGCTGATAGACACGATCAAACTGTTTTGCAATTTGCTCTCTTTGAGCACGCAGGCTTGCGGACTGATCGAACATCCAGACGACCATCAGGTCACCTTCAGCCATGCGGTCACGAATCACTTCAGCGATTCTGTCGATAGCTCCGCTGGTATGCTTCAACGAACGACCAGCCACTCCACGAACGGAGACGGCTTCCAAAGTCGGTGCCGTTGCACTGACTTCTGATGCAAATTCAGTTGCGAACAACTCGCCCGTATCAAAGTCAGGCGTTGCATCAGAAGTGGTCTCGTCAGAAACGAACTCCATTATCGGCGTAGCAGCGGCTTCGGCGTTCAATTCTTCTTCGGCTTCGGCACCGAGTTCTTCGATGTCGGTTTCAAAGATTTCAAGCTCTTCGGGAATCAGCTCATCCATCTCGATGACTTCATCGGGGTCGGCGTTGAGCGCTCCGATGACCCGCGTGGCTTCGGGAACAAAGATTTTCGCCAATAGAAGGATCAGACCGAGGTGAAAAACCAGACTGATGGCCCAAAACGGAACGTCGGTGTCCAGTGGAGTTTCATACCGCCCAGTCCTGATTTGCCACCAGCGTTTGATATTCCTGATCATAAGTCCACCGCCCAAAAAGCCTGTTCCGCTATATATAGTAGCACTCAAACCAGTCTCAGCCAAATTCCAATCCCCTGATTTCTTTGCTCATTGTGAGGAATTCGCTAGAATTGAAGGGGGTATTGGGGGC
Source organism: uncultured Pirellulaceae bacterium (assembly GCA_964446085.1). Lineage (GTDB taxonomy): Bacteria > Planctomycetota > Planctomycetia > Pirellulales > Pirellulaceae > Mariniblastus. The sequence goes on along the minus strand of CAYUNP010000031.1, from coordinate 4,864 downwards.
CAGAAGGGGGCCAGAACAGGAATTTCGGGAAGCAGTCATGAAAAACTTTTGCAACGCCAACAGTCCACTAAAAAAGGGCATCACTTCAGTCTGCATCGCCGTCTTTGGCCTGACCCTGATGTTTGTTGCTGTTTCAGATGCTCATGCCCAGCGTCGCAAATCCGTTTTTGGAGGCAACAAATCTGCCGACAAGAAAGCTGACTCATCGAAGGGTGACAAGGCGCCTGCGGCGGCCCGAAAACAAACCGGCACAGCTCCACCAGCTGGCATTCAAAGAAAAAAAATCGACGAAGAATTCGCGCCTCAAAACCTGATCATTGAAGTTCGAAAAGAAGGCATCCAGCTCGCCATCACCTGGTTCCCACCGATTATCGAGAAAGATTCCAAGGGCAAGAAAAAGGCAATCAACAAAGAAGCCGCAGAAGAAAAGGAGCCCGGAAAATCCGTCGCGCCATTTATCCTCGTTCACGACTGGACGCGCAACAGAGCAGATTTGCTTTCCCTTGGATCGTTCCTGCAATCGCAAGGACACGCCGTCATTGTCCCGGATCTTCGCGGACACGGGCAAAGCCTGACCGTTGCTGGCTCGACAAAGCAGCTTGACCACTCGAAATTCAGAAAAGCGGAAAAGGCATCTGCTGTTCGTGACATTGATCAATGTAAACGCTTCTTGCAGGAAAAGAACAACGAGGGAATCCTGAACATTGATTTGCTGAACGTCGTCGCCGTTGGTGACTCGGCACATCTGGCAATCGCCTGGGCAATCGGCGATTGGTCCTGGGGACCTGTTCAGGGACGTAAACAGGGCAAAGATGTCAAATCACTGATCCTGTTTTCCCCGACCAGGAAATTTGCCGGTTCGGCGCTGAAGAAAATGACCAAGGAGCCATTGATCTCAGGACGCAACTCAACACCGCTGCCGATGCTGGTTATCTGGGGCGGAAATTCGGAAGCCGCCGAGGGATGCAGTTCATGGATCAAGCTGCTACGAAAGTTTCGCCCGGAAGTCGGCGAAGACCAACCCCTGGAAACCAGATGGGCCAATCAAAACCTGTTTCACGTTGAGCCTTCGACGAGCATGACGGGTTTCGAACTGGCAGGGAATCCGAACGCCAGAGATACCGTTTGGACTTTCGTGAACAATTTTGTTTCACAGAAAGTGATGTCATTCGAGGATCAATGCCCGTGGCAACTTCGAGGAGCTGCTGCCGCCGAAGCTGCCGAAGAAGAAGACAATTAATCACTTGAGCTCTTCGTAGCGTTTGCGACTCGAGCGGGCTCGTTCCAGAAGTGAAGCGGTCCGTGTGGTCGCAACGGGTGCCTGGTCGCCAGCCTGCTTCGTTGCACTTCCCTGTTGTGAAACCCCAGCGGCCGCAACCTGCTGACGTTTCGCACGGCACTTGAGGCAATCGCACTGTGCTGTGTTGGTCAGCACTGCCTGAGCTTTGGCCGATGGAACTCTCGCTGGCTGAACTGTCGCCAATGTTTTCTCTGTCGCACTTTCGCGAACACGTCCACCACCGACCAACCCTGCAACACTGACTTTCGGACGAAGCTGAGCAGACGCAATGGGTGCTTTCTTGCCAGCCGCCTGAGACAACACGGTGATCGCTCCGGCATTCCCGGAACAGTTTGCACAGCCGCAAGATTGCTTTTGTCGTAGTTGCGACACATGCGAGTGGTTACCGCAGCAGCCTCCATCGCAAATTCGCTGAGCGATTTCCGCTTTGTCCCGTTTCCAGTTCAACAGTTCCCGAGCCTCACAATACACTCGGTCCCCGGAAGCATTTTTCCAACAAATGTATGGCGAGTTGCGTTTGTCTTCTTCCCCATCGCAATTGTAAAACGCGCCAGAGTGCCCTGTCTGCAAATTGAACAACCGACTGCGAAACGATGGATCATCGGGAGCATACCGCAACACGTTGTTTCCAAAGTCTTCCCGCACCTGTTTCAACAGCTGAGCATGACCGTTTTCGGCCAGGCCAAACAGGCTCAGCATCGCGAGGCAGGTAAGCAGAGTGAAAACAGTGCTGGTCTTGGATTGGGTCAGATTCATCAGGGAGCCAGTTTGAGGTCACGAAAAATTCACGTGTCAGTCGTTATTTATCGACCTCGACAATCAGTCGAATCCCGTTTTCCCGAATCGCTGGCAGGGTTTGGCAACCAGGACAACTTGACGCAACCGTCAAGGTCGTCATTTGGGTTGGCTGGTCCTGGGCAGTGCGGTTAAGTTGTTGCCAGCGGACGTTCCGCAAACGCCTGAATTTCATCGAGCCACCGTTTTGACCTCCTTCATGCCCCATCGACGCAAACGAATTGGAGCTGTCTCCTACCTCAACACCAAACCTCTGGTGGCTGGGCTGGAGGCGATATCGGATCGATATGAACTGGTCTTCGACTTGCCCAGTCGACTTGCTGACCGTCTGGCCAGTGGGGAACTTGATGTTGCTTTGATTCCATCGGTCGAAGCGACCCTGAACCCGAACTATCGAATCGTTTCCGATGCATGCATTGGCTGTCGAGGTCCAGTCTGGAGCGTCAAGCTGGTATCAAAAGTTCCTGCTGGCGAAATCAAAACGCTGGCACTCGATGAAGGTTCCCGGACCAGTCGAGCTCTGACGAAAGTCATCCTTGCTCACAAATTCAATTGCCGCCCTGAGCTATCAAATCTCTCGATGCAATCTGACTGGCGCGAGTCATCGACCGACGCCGTGCTGATCATTGGCGACCGAGCCATGAATCTGGATGCAAGCCATTTTGTGCATCAGTGGGATTTGGGAGAAGTCTGGAACCAGTGGACTGGTTTGCCGTTCGTGTTCGCCATGTGGGTTGCTCGGGAAGAAGATGAACTGGACTTTCTGGCGGGACTTCTTTCACAGGCTCGTGATCGCGGCACAAGCCAACTGGACCAGTTGGTTGATGCCAACTACGGGAAGTACAATTTGACTCGCGAACAATGTGACGACTACCTGAAGAATCGACTACATTTTTCGCTGGGCGTTGACGAGAAGAAAGCCCTCAAGCTGTTCTTTGAATACGCGTCCCAACTATCTCTTATCCCTGAAAACACAGAACTTGAATTCCATGACTGCCAAACCGCTTAGCAAAATTTTGGCCAAAGCCGTCGCCGGTGAACGTCTTACATTCGACGAAGGACTCACGTTAACAAAATGTGATGATCTGGCGGCTCTGGGATCAGCTGCTGATGCCGTGACACGACGATTGCATCCGGAAAATTACCGGACGTACAACATCGACCGTAACATCAACTACACCAACGTGTGTACCGCCGTGTGCGATTTTTGCGCTTTCTATCGTGGCCCCAAAAGCGATGAAGGCTACGTCCTGCCGCGTGAAGTGTTGCTCAAGAAGATTGAAGAAACCGTGGCACTCGGCGGAGACCAGATTCTGATGCAGGGTGGACTGCATCCGAAATTCAAACTCGACTGGTACGAGGAAATGTTGCAGGACATCAAGCAACACTTTCCCGATTTGAATGTGCATGGCTTTAGTCCTCCGGAGATCCATCACTTCACCAAAGTCAACAACCTTTCACTGGAAGAAGTCCTCTCCCGTCTCAAGGCTGCCGGCCTTGGAAGCCTGCCCGGCGGCGGCGCAGAGATCCTCGTCGATCGCGTTCGCAGTGAAATCACGCGTGGAAAAGTGATGACCGATGACTGGCTCAATGTGATGCGCGTCTGGCACCAGCTTGGCGGTCGCAGCAGCGCGACGATGATGTTTGGCCATGTCGAAACGCTGGAAGAACGCATTGAACACTTGCAACGCATCCGCGATTTGCAGGACGAAACGGGTGGTTTCACGGCGTTCATCTGCTGGACGTTCCAACCCGACAACACGGACATGAAGGAGTATCCGCCAGCAGGTTCTTACGAGTACCTCAAGATGCAGGCGATTGCCCGACTGTTTTTGGATAACGTCCCATCGATCCAATCGAGTTGGGTAACTCAAGGTCTAAAGATCGGGCAGCTCTCGTTGATGTATGGAGCCAACGACATGGGCAGTCTGATGATCGAAGAGAACGTCGTCGCCGAAGCGGGAACCGTTCATTACTTGACGCTCGATCAAATTCGCGATGCGATTTCGGAGTTTGGTTTTACGCCGCGTCAAAGAAACGTACATTACGAAGTCCTGACTCCCGAACACGAGAACCGTGCCATTGAAGCAAACAGGAATTGGGTTTTGGAACAGGAAAAGTCATCCGCCGCGATCGACACCGTTCAACTCGCCTAAGAAACATGCCGGAAAGTTGAGACTCCTGCCGAAACATTTGCATCGATGAGCACATTCCAGCATGCAGTTTCCACAAAAAAACGCTCCTTGCTGAAACAACAAGGAACGCTTGATCACAGATCAAACTGTAGGAAATCTTACTCGTCAGAAGCTCGAAACCACGGCGTCAATGCTGGCTCGTAGTTGCAAAGCTCTGACTCGCTGAAATACAAATCGATCTCGCGAGCTGATGCCTCTGCTCCGTCGGAAGCATGAACCAGATTCATCTGGCGGCTACTGCTGAAATCGCCTCGAATCGTGCCCGGAGATGCTTGCAAACCATTGGTTGCACCCAACATTTCTCGCACGACGCGAATCACATCCAGCCCCTGGACGACCATCGCCACGACAGGAGCACCGGTGATAAATTCTTCCAAACCGGGGTACCACGGCTTTTCGCAGTGCTCAGCATAATGCTGCTTGGCCAAATCTGGCGTAATCTGAATGAGCTTCATAGCGACGATATCAATCGCCTTATCCTCGAAACGTGAGATAATTGTGCCGATTAGCCGTCTCTGGACACAGTCGGGTTTGAGCAAAACAAGGGATCGTTCCATTGGGATTTCGACCTGAA
>CAYUNP010000030.1:5281-38964 GCA_964446085.1 uncultured Pirellulaceae bacterium | reverse complement strand
TTCACTCGCTTGCGCTTCGGGCTTGTATTTGTTGCAAGTCGCTCAAAATCAGTGAAATGCGAAGTTCAATGCAACTTCCTGTCACGCGGCGGGTTATGACTCCGCACGAACTAGTCGTTCACGTGCGTCTCAAGGAATCGTGCCAGGCGATGGAAGTCGCTGTTGGGATCGATGTAGCGAACAACGGTAACCAACGTTTCCGGATCAACAAGTTTTTCGAAAGGTTCGTAGTGCAAATCAAGTTGCCCCGAAACACTGACCATAACGCCATTGAGTTTTTCTTCAGCCAATGCACGGAATGCTCCCACGCCAAGCTGACTACCGAGCATAGCATCGAAGGCGTGAGGTGAAGCACAACGCGACTCATAGCCCAACTGCAATCCTTTAACCAAACGAACGCGACCATTGGTTTTATCCGAGTACGCTTTGGCAACCGCCTTCGACATGATCGAAAACAGACTCACTTGAGAGATGTTGATGTGCCCGTGATCGTCGCGTTCAATACCTTCGACGTAACTAAAGGGAAGGTACTCAGCCAACCCTTCTGCCATCACGATTACGCCGTACTCCTTGCCTTCGTTCTCACGAGCCAGAATCGTTTTGACGACTCGATCACAAACGCGATCCATATCCATACACTTGCGAGTCTTCTTTTCGCCGCTGGCGTCAGTGAACTCTTCTTCAACAAGATAGCCGGCAATGATATCTTCGACGCTGATTACGAGACTTGCTTCGCCCGCAATCGCAGCACCGTACGAAAGCCAACCCGCACTACGCCCCATCGTTTCAGCCAGGAAGTACGACCGGGTCGCTTCTGCGTCATGGATCAGGGTGCGAATCTCGGTTGCCAGAAAATTCACCGCAGTGAAGAACCCAAACGTAAAATCGATCCCGTGATAATCGTTGTCGATCGTTTTCGGCAAGTGAACGATCGGAATGATATTGTCCGCGTTGTACTTCTGCTGAAAGAGCTTGAACTTGTTGGCCGTTTTAAGCGTATCGTCACCACCGATGGAGATCAGCGCGTCGACTCCGAGCGACTTCAGGCCGTCCGAAACCCGCTTCATGGGAGCTACTTTGTCTGCATCTTCCAGATCCGACGGATGACCAATCATCTTTCCAGGATTACTGCGGGCAGTGCCGATCATGATGCCCTGCGAGTTCCGTGTGCGACGAAGCACCTTGTGCGTCAGCAACATGAAATGCTTGTCTTCGACCAGCTCGGTTGAGCCGTCGTATTCCGACAACGATGAATAGCCGTGCTTGATTCCAATGACTTCGACACCCGCTCGGAGAAACGAGTGAGCCGCTGCCGAGATCACAGCATTCGCTGCGGGAGCTGGTCCTCCGGCAAAAAGAATCGCAACGCGTTTGAATGAATGTTCAGGACGAGTTGGTGGAGAGAGAGTATTTGCCACGAAAGATCCCTTGTGAATGTATGGTGGCCGTTGACGGACAGAGCCGACATTTCAACGGTGGAGCGGTCATTTTTGTCCCCGTACCAGGATTTTCAAGACACGTTCAGAGTTTTGGCACATCCATTTCTGTGGTGGAACTTTCCGTACCGTTAAGGGCCTTTTGTGGCAGCCTGAGCAGGTTCCTGAAAAACTAATACCACTGCTGGGTTAAAGGCGTGACAACGATCTCGGGAACGTGAACTGCTTTCGGTAGTTCAATCAATGAAACGACCAACTCGCCGACATCATCCGCTTGCAGCATTCGAGCGCGATGTTCGTCCGTTACAGGCGCGGGGCGCTGCTTCAAAAGAGGCGTATCAACTTCGCCGGGATAGACATTGGTAACGCGAACTCCGTCTGCCGCCGCTTCGTTGGCAACACAGGTTCCAAGCGCTGTCATTCCAAATTTGCTCGAAGAGTACGCGATGCCAGCAGCTGCAATGGCTCGCTTACCGGCAACGGATGAAATATTGATGATCAGCCCGTCTTTCCGCTCGCGCATCCTGGGCAAGACGGCATGCATGCAGTTGTAGGCTCCCGTCAAGTTAATCGCGATCATCTGATCCCACTGTTCAGGCGTCATCTCTTCCATGCTGCGATTGGGAATGTTAATCCCGGCGGCATTGACCATGATGTCAATCTCACCACCAAGAGTTCCCTCTGCCCAGTCAAAGAATTTGCGGACGCTGGCTCTGTCGGAAACGTCAACTTCGTGACAGAGAATCGAAGTGCCCCGGGAAGCATCAGCAAGCTTTTCAGTCGTCCGCCCACCGATCGCAACCGCATAATTTTCGCGCTGAGCAAGAATTCGGGCGGTGGATCGCCCCATCCCTGATCCACCACCAATAACCACAACACGAACTTGAGACATTCACTGAGCCCTTTTGAAACTTGTTACTAAAACGTGAAACGCGAAACATTCTGTTCACTCGCTAGCGAGTCGTACCTGAAACGCCAAGCAATTCCGCAAGCGTTTGATAGTCGATGCTTTGAGTAACAGAACGGATCTTCTGGTTTCGATCGATGACAATGTAAGTCGGGAACGAATTCACTCCGACTTCGTCGGGCACTTCGTAATTCTGTCCGAAATAGAAACTCCGCCACGGCAAGTCTCGCTGCTCAAACACTTCGCGGATGTGGGAAAGTTCGTCACCGACATTCATTCCGACAATCGCAAAATCATCATTGCCATATTTCCCGACCAGCGACCGCCCTTCGGTATAAATCTTCCTGCAATCAATTCACCAATCGCCAAAGAAATCCAGCAGGACAACTTTGCCTTTGAAGTCCGCGCTTGAAATCGGATCTCCGTTCAGATCCGTTCCTTCGATGTTTGGGAGCGTCGACCCGACAGCAAGTTTGCTATTGAGAGAAATCTGTGCCGGTTGGCAGCCAGCAAGCAAAATCAACGCAAGCAACGCCGCAAAAAACTTACTCATGATCGAAGTCTTTGGGGTCTGGAGAATCCGAAACCTGGCGATCGAGCATTTTTGACCCGATCAGGATTGCGATCGTGGCAGCCAGAAACGCAGCGGCCATCAGCGACCATGCGACGATCCAGAAATTGAGATTTGAAGACATGGCTCCCATTGTAGCCAAGTTCGTCCAGTGGATGTGAAATCGACTCGAAACGTCAAGAGTTACCCTGCCCGCAAAGTCAAATCGACAACCTCAACCAACCTTATCCAGCTTGACAAAGGGTGTGAAAGTTTTCCAGATTTCCGGTTTGTATGGAACGAAATTGTTCTAATGCGCAGGTTCAGTTTGCCGAAAAAAAGGACGGTCAAGGACAGTTTCCGCAAAACTGGCTTGGCTATCCCGCATTCAAAACTGGACCCAACTTCTTGCTCTGGCGACCGCTGTCGTTCCAGGGAAAGTGTTCGCTCGTGCCCGCGCAGGGGTGTACGTGGACGGGTGACGTTGGATTCTTGAATCGGGAGCAATAACTCATTCAAGGAATTCCACTATGAAATCCCTACGTTGGACGTTGCTACGCAGCATAGCTGCAACAACTTCTTTTGCCATCCTGAGCACAGCATCATTGCAAGGTTACGCACAGGATAGCAATTCAGCTACACCCTCTGAGCATCCGGCTGTCGAGGCCCGGATTCGGATTCGCACCGACGCGGATACCGCGCAGTCGAACGAGAGCGAATATCGATTCGCACCCGTTCCCGCTTTGCCAGACGGTCAACAAAAGCCGGCCTCACGATCGCTGTTGGATTCGCGCTTTAGTGGTTTTCCAACAACAGATGCGAGCCAAAGCAACCATCAGCCGCAACCGTCAACTGCTGGAACAGTTGCACCGGTTGGCTGGACTGCCCCCGTGGTAACGACGCAAGATGAAGTCCAAACGTTACCTCCGCCTCCGCAGGATCAAGTTCCACAGCAGCAAGTTCAACAAATCCAGGCGGGAGATCCGCGATTCGGAGGTCCTTCGGAAGCCGTTACAATTAACTACAACCCGTTAACACAAGAGGTGACCTTAGTCGGTTCAGCTGCTGATGTTGCAATCGTCGAAGCAAAACTGAAAGAACTTCAGCAATCAACTGCCGGCGACAAACTGGGGGCTCCTGCACGTATTTCGTTACGTTCCACCGTTTCAACGGACATCGTGGATTCAGTTCGCCAAATCTTTGCGAGTCGTGCCGCGACGGCAGGCAGTGCAGAAATTTTCCCACTGACCTCACCAAACGCAATCATTGTTTATGGTGGCCCCGATGCGATCAGCGCTATCGAAGAGATCATCCAGACCATTGATGCTGATGTATCTGCAGACGACGCCAGAAACTTTGCTCCATTCAAGCTGAAACATGTTTCCGCCGCTGATGCAAAACGTCGCCTCGAAGAGTTCTTTGGAACGAACGTAAACAATCAGGCTGGCGGAAACGCCCCAGGCACAATCTCTGTCGTGGCGGACTATCGCAGCAACGTGATCCTCGTCCGCGGCAACGCCCAGGCACAGCAGCAGGCGAAACTGTTGCTCGATGCGATAGACATCGATGAAGAAGCCGCGGCAACCAAGAGTGTTCGTGTTTTCCGACTTCAAAACGCAATCGCCAGTGACCTCGCAGTCATCCTGCAAGACGCGATGAACGGAGCATTGAAAAACACCACACAGCCACTGACCTCTGCCGGCACTGGTGGCGGAGTCACCGCAGCTCCTTTGGGTCAGGATGCAAACGAGTTTTCATCGGAAGCAACTCCCGCGAAGTTGCAACTGCAAACCCTTGGCAAGGATGGAAAGATCATCACCAGTGGACTTTTGTTCGACGTACGGGTGACACCAGACGCCGCATCAAACTCTCTGATCGTTCGTGGTCCAGCCAGTGCCATGCCGCTGGTCGAAGAGTTGATCAATCAACTTGACCTTTTGCCCAACGCAGAAACGCTGATTAAAGTTTTCCAGATCATCAACGGCGACGCTCAAAGCTTGCTCGACACGCTGGAATCAATCTTCGGAGCAGGCGCCGCTGCTCAGGGTGGTGCTCAGGCCCAAACAGGCGCAATCGCCAACTTGCCACTGCAGACATCGTCTTCGACTCCGGGAGCGGCACTGGTCAACTTGCGGTTTGCACTTGATCAACGAACCAATTCAATCATTGCAACAGGACCAGCTGGAGACTTGCAGGTTGTCGAAGATTTGCTCAACCGTCTCGATGAAGATCTTCGCTCACGTCGCAGGACGATTGTCTACCGCTTGAGCAACTCAAACGTGCTCGATGTTGAAGAAGCACTCAACAACCTGCTGGACTCACGTTCAGATGTCCTTGCGGCGGATCCACGAGCATCAGGCGGTGCTGTTCTGGCCGATCAGGAAATCGTGATCGTCCCTGAGTTTGGCAGCAACAGCCTGATCATCAGTTCTCTTCCCGAGAACTTCCCGGAGATTGAAAACATCATTAAAAGACTCGATCGTCGACCGCCTATGGTCAAAGTGAAAGTCCTGATTGCCGAAGTCAGCCTTGGATCGCTTGAAGAGTTTGGCGTCGAAATTGGAATTCAGGATTCCCTCCTGTTTGACCGCGGCACGACGCTCGGTCCTGCCGGTGGAATTACTGGAGGAACCGGCTTTGATTTCAACAGCTCGGCAACGTCCAACCTTAACAGCACTTTTCCAGGAACGTTAGCCGGACAGGCACTTTCCAACCTCGGCGTTGGGCGTACCAACGCAGAACTGGGCTTTGGTGGACTCGTTCTGTCCGCTGGTAACGAATCGATCAACGTTCTGCTGCGGGCACTGAAGGATCGCGATTGTCTTCGCGTACTGAGTCGTCCTCACATCATGACGCTGGAAAACGTACAGGGTCGGGTTTCTGTCGGCCAGTTGGTTCCGCGGATCACCGCCAGTAACCAAACGAACTTTGGTGGAGTTTCAAACACCGTTGAAGAACGCAGTGTCGGAGTGATCCTTGAAATTACGCCACGCGTTAGCCCTGACGGGATGATCACGATGTTCGTGGACATTATCAAGTCGGAACTGGGTCTGGAATCTGACGGAGTACCGGTTGCGGTCGACATCAACGGTGTCGCTGTTAACCAGGCTCCCATCAACGCGACGGAAGCTCAGACAACGATCATCTCACGATCCGGCCAAACGGTTGTATTCTCGGGTTTGATCCAGGAATCCAAAGGACACGCCGAGCGAGGCGCACCCATCCTTTCTGATCTGCCAATCATCGGCCCCCTGTTCAAATTCGAATCAGACGAAGCTGAGCGAACCGAGTTGATGATCATCATGACACCGACACTGGTCGATGCTGACGAAGTCATTGAAACCCAGAACGCAGATGAGATGGAACGAATGCACTGGTGCCTGTGTGACGTGGCTGAAATCTATGGCAACACGGATTTTGATCCGGTCCACGTTGATCAGGGAGCGACACGTACGCTTTACCCTGGACAGGATGAGGACCTTTACTGGTCCAGTGAGAACAGGACGCAAGGTGAAGAAGTCAGCCAGGCGTCGCATACATCCGGCTCATCAACGAGATCGAATGTGGAAAAAGCCGGCTTCCTTCAAAAGATGAAGCTGGAAATGAAAAAGTCGCCTGTCGCTCGAATCGCAGATCGAATCCGCGGCAGCAACGCTTCCAATCGCAACGACCGCAATCGTAGCGACTTCGACGAACTTAAACGGCTCCGTAGCCATCGCCAGGAGTAAACCATGAAGATCCAGAAACTGATACTGCTGCTGTGCGTCGCTGCTCTAACGACAGGATGCTCAACATTCAGACCGACGATGCCATCCTTGCTAACAGGCAAAGACAATTCAGGTAGCGACGCTGAAGTCCAGGAAGAGGGCACCTTTGGTGAGCCTCAAAAGATGCTGGTCATCTGGAAGGACTCGGTTCGCAGAGAGTTGGGAAAGCCCGCGATGCGTGGCTTTGGCGGTCGAATTTTCCTGTACGACCAGGCTGGCCTGCCGATTCGTGCCAAGGGAGAACTTGTCGTCTACGGATTTGACGATTCGGTCAAGGATCGCGAAGGCAGCAAGGCTGACCAGAAACTTGTTTTCGCCAATGAAAGTTTTCAAAGACGTTACAGCAAATCCGGACTGGGCGATTCGTACAGCATCTGGATTGACTGGGACGAAGCTGGTGGCGGAAGCAAAAACGTAACCCTGATTCCATTCTTCCGGACTCCCGATGGCCGGATCGTGAAAGCAGGCCAGTCGATTTACTCACTACGTGGAAAATCTGCGGACGGCGAATTAAGCAAAGAGAAACTTGCTTCTCACGAAGTCTCAGCGGACTCCGACATGAGTAACGTTTCCCAGGCCAACTACGTTGAAACGCCTGGCCAAAGCAACAATGTTAAAACCGCCGGCGCAATGGAAGATGACTCGGTCAAATCGCGACAGTCAATCAAGACGACAGCGATCAATGTGCCACTTGCTACACAGCGTCGTTTGAGAGAGGTCACCGACAGTCAGGTTGAGAAGGCGGAGAAAATGTCGACCGACATGGATCCGGCGATGGACCAGGAGAAAACTCCAAAAGTCAGGACCATCCCTTCGCGACTTGAAGCGGCTCGCAAAAAGCGACGTGAAGAAATTGGTAATGGAAACATCTTTGGCGTTCCTGGACAGCTTTGATTCTCGAATCCGAAAGGGCCACTTCCATGAGTCCATCGAAACAACTTCGTGACGCGGCAATTGTTCTCAACAGTCTTCCTGCTGAGATGGTGTCTGATGTTCTGTCCCGACTCGACGGCAAAAGCCAACAACAGTTGACTGAATCGATGGGCTCGCTCAAGGATGTGTCGGGCCGCGAGTTCCATCAGATTTCACACCGTTTTCGCCAACACGCCAACGGCGACAAACAACCTGAAAAACAGACGCCTTACGACGCGCTATTCTGGCCAAAGGACAACATCGGTGCCCAGCAGGATCCGTTTGCGTTTTTGAAGTACATGGAATCCGATGCGCGGCGACAGTTGCTCGAAGCCGAACATCCGCTCAACGTGGCGATGCTGTTGACGACGTTGACCCCCGAGTTCGCCTCGGCGATCACGAAGGAACTGGATTCGGCATTTCGCATGTCGGTGATCCACAGGCTATGCGATCTCGATTTGATCGATGACGCGAAGCTGATGGAACTGCGCTTCGAATTGCGGATGCGAGCCAAACGGATGCTGGCGATCGCCAACTGCACTCGACATGGTCTGCTTGTTGCCGCTGATCTGCTGAGTCTTTCAGATCAGCGAACGCGTGATGGCGTGATTGCATGGCTCAGCGATCGCGACAACGAACTGGGTGTCGAACTGTCGAAACGGGTCTTCAAGATGACCGACCTGCTGGACTTCAGCGAAGCAAAACTACTGAAACTGTTGAAGCGAGTTGATACGTCAGCCTGGGCAGGTGCCCTGCGATCGACAGTTCCTTCGGTCAGCAAACGAGTGCTCGGCGGGATGGCGCCGCGAGCCGCCCATATCGTGACAACAGAGATGGCAGCGTTTAATCCGTTGGATGAAAAAGCGATGCATTGGGCGGTCGAGCAAGTGATCAGCGAGGCAATCAAGATGCGAGATACCGAATAGCCGCAGCTCCCATCTTGCCATCAGAAGCGAAACAAGCGTCACAACATCCTCCCATTCGCGACAATCCGGCTCACAATTGCCGCATTCTCATTGGTTATGTGTCGTTTCAGGGTTTGACCATGCTGAGGAGCGGTTCTAAAATGGTGGGACGGCATTCACGCCTGTAAATTTTTGGGTAAAGATCAAATGTTCACAGAAAATTTTAACAGTGCATTACTCGGCTTCGGCTTCGGTGGTTGGGAGCTCGCACTTGTCGCCGGTGTTTTCGTTTTGCTTTTTGGTAGCGCGAAACTTCCAAAGTTGTTCAACAACATGGGCCGCAGCGTAAACGAATTCAAAGCTGGTATGGCTCAGAAGCCTCAAGGTCTGGAAGAGGAATCTGAAAAGGAATCTGAAGAAAAAGAAACGGCCGACGTTTAAGCCATGTTCCGCGCCGGTATCGGTTTTGCGGAACTCATTTTCATCGCACTGATTTGTCGTGCTATTTCACCTTCCTTCTTTAATTCACCGTTGATCTCATGTTTCCAGGCGGCATTGGTTCAGCTGAACTTATCCTGATCGCAATCGTTGCTGTGGTACTCTTTGGCAGCAAGCTTCCTGAAGTGGCTCGGTCGTTTGGCCAATCTTACACGCAGTTTCGTAAAGGCCTCAACGACATTCAAACGTCAATCAAGACGGAACTGGATCGGGAACTTGACGAAGTCAAAAAGATTCCTCAGGAACTTGAGACTGCCTACAACGAAATTGGCAACGACGACAATGAAGATGAAGCTGACGAGGAAGATGAAGAAGGCCTTGGATACGACCCGCCTGACGGTATTTAGCATCCCATTCTGTGCTGTGGCGTCTCAACACAGCAATTAGCCTCTCACCCCACATATGGGCTGACACGTTGATTCGTTGACGCTTCACCGGCAGGGTCCTATAGTTAGTGCGGACGGGTTGTGGGCGATGAACGAAGCATCTTTATTGCGGTCGCACATTGAAGACGAAAAAAGAAATCGCAAAAGAAGTCGCCGAAGCGCTGGACATCCCCCAGACGCTTGCCAAGGCAGCGGTGCAGAAAACGCTCGACGCGATCATCGGTGGTCTTGTCGCCGACGGCAGGATTGAGCTGCGAAAGTTCGGTGTCTTTGAGGTCAGGGACCGCGCTGCCAAACAGGGACGCAATCCAAACACCGGTGACCCCATGATGCTTCCGGCAAAGAAAGTGGTTTCCTTCAAGCCCGGCACCGAAATGGAAGAACGCGTTCAACGACTCGCCGCCAAGACCCTCAGCGAAGCGCGTGAAGAAGGGCTGGAGCGCGAACGTCTCCAACGTGAACAGGACCAGAGCTAAGGTACTGCCTGGCCAACCTGAGCGGCAAGACGCTGCGGGTTCGTTGCGTGACACTATCGGCTAACGCCTTGCCTGCCGGGTTTGGCGTGCATCGTGGCTGGGGTCTCGCGCGTCCCGCCACAGCATTACTCTCGCCGTTGTCACCAAAGTACTGTCAAATGTCACACCGTTTGCCCACTCACTTTCACGTTCTCTCGCCCAGCCAGTTGCACTATAATTAGGTGACTCAAACAGCCCGCAGGAACATTCATGCCCAACAACTTTCTTCGCAACCTTCCATCTGTCAACCAACTACTCGAAAGCCCTCAGCTCAAGAAGATGGTTGAGAATATCAACCACGGCGTGGTCGCTGAAGGTGTACGCACATTTTTGGATGATCTGCGAACTCAGGTTGTCGATGCAGCCGGTGAAGTGCCGATTCCGACGCCAACCGAAATGGCCGACAAGATTGCGGATTGGTTAAGCAGCGAAGAGCGACCCTACCTCCGCCGAGTCATCAACGGCACGGGGATCGTCTTGCATACGGGACTCGGCCGCGCTCCCATCGCCACCGAAGCCCTTGAGTCCGTGAACGAAATCGCAAAAGGATACGCAAGCGTTGAGATTAGCCTGGCAACGGGTGATCGCGGCCAGCGAGTCAAAGCAGTCGAGCGTCTGATTTGTGAGCTTACCGGCGCCGAAGCTGCCGTAGTGACCAACAACAACGCCGCCGCAACCATGCTGACGCTTTCCGCGATGGCCGAAGGAAAAGAAGTCATCGTCTCACGCGGCCAGCTTATCGAAATCGGAGGCAGCTACCGACTTCCAGACGTGATGGAATGTAGCGGAGCAAAACTTCGCGAAGTCGGAACGACCAACAAGACACACCTGGCAGATTACGAAAACGCAATCGATCCGGAGTTAACCGGCGCATTACTGAAAGTACACCCCAGCAATTTCGAGGTCGTCGGATTTACCAAAACGATTTCTACCAAAGAACTCTCAAAACTTGCCGCTCAGCATGACCTGCCACTGATCGACGACATTGGCTCGGGAGCCTTGCTCGACTACGCCCAGTTCGGTTTGCAAAACGAGCCAGTTGCCGCCGACAGTATTCGCGACGGCGCCGATCTGATTCTCTTCAGCGGCGACAAACTCATTGGCGGTCCACAATGTGGCATTATTGCCGGAAAGAAAAAATACGTTTCACGGATTTTGAAAGATCCGTTGATGCGGGCAATGCGTGTTGGCAAAATGACACTGGCTGCTTTGCACACAACGTTGAGCCTCTACCGTGACGAAGAAAAAGCAAAACAATCCGTTCCGCTACTGCGGATGCTCTCGATGCCGGTCGATAACCTGAAGATGCGGGCTGAAAAACTGGTCTCACTCCTGACACCAATCGCCGAAGTCGATTCTTGCGAAGCCATTGAAGAAGAAGCCATGCTGGGCGGCGGAAGTTTGCCTGCCCAGAAAATCCCAACCTGGTGCGTCTCGATTTCCCCAGTCGGATCCGTAGATGCATTTACTGCCAAACTTCGTAGCGGCAGTCCGGCAATTCTCGGCCGAGTGCAAAAGGATCGCCTGCTGTTGGACATGAGAACCGTTTCGCCAGGAGAGGACCTTGAAGTAATCAAAGTGTTTGAGAACCTGAAAGAACCAACTTAGGATTTGTTTTGAAATAACTTCCAACTTCAAGCGGCACTCTGGAAATCGCTTACGGTTCGGAGAACCGAGCGACAATGTCGCTCAGCTTTCCAAGCTGATAATGCTCGACAGTGGAACGCGGAATTTGTTTCAGGACAGTAACCGGTTAACGCAGTTGTGGTTTGCGAAGATGGAAGCCAAAACCTTGAGGATCAAATGAACGCAACGAACGACGAAAAATTCACGATTCAAATCAACGGCACACAATGCGTCGCCTACGCCGGCGAGACCGTAGTGGAAGTCGCCTCGCGTGCCGGGATCAACATTCCGACGCTCTGCCACGACCCGCGTCTCGAACCCGTCGGCGCATGTCGTGTCTGCCTGGTGGAAGTTGAAGGACAACGTCGCATGCAGCCAGGATGTGCATGGAAAGTCCACCCCGGCATGGTGGTCACGACCGAAAGTCAAAAGATCCAGCGACACCGTACGGTTCTCTACAGCATGTACGCCGCGGATCATGAAGTTGACGCAAGTGGCTCGCCCATCGAAACAGCCAACCTGAACGAACTTCGTCAACTGTGCGAAACCGTGACGACGATTCCGCTTGAGCCAGTTGAGGCTCCGCGTGCCGCGCGACCAGCCGACGACAATCCCTACATCGAATTCAATCCAGACCTCTGCATACTGTGTGCTCGCTGTACGCGCTACTGTGATGAAGTCGAAGCCGTCAATGCGATTACGCTTTCGGGACGTGGCAGCGAAACCACAATCGCGACCGCAGGACAACGCAGCCTGATCGATACTTCATGCGAACTTTGTGGCGGCTGCATCGACACTTGCCCAACCGGTGCGCTGATCGAAAAGAAAGCGCCCAAAAACCTGGTGCAGCTGGGCACTGAAAAAACTCGCACCACGTGTAACTTTTGCGGCGTAGGTTGTCAGCTGGATCTGCACATCAGCAACGAACGCGTTGTCAAAGTCACCAGCCCTGAACCTGGCGAAACGCTTAACGATGGAAACCTGTGCGTCAAAGGCCGATTCGCCTACGATTTCATTCACCATCAGGATCGCATTACCGAACCGCTGATTCGTGACCAAAGCGGGAACCTTCAACCAGCGACGTGGGAAGAAGCAATCGAGGCCACGGCCAAAGGATTGCTGCGAGTGAAGGAAAAGCACGGCGCTGATTCGCTGGGCTTCATTTCTTCATCGCGTTGCACGGGTGAAGAAAACTACCTGATGCAGAAACTTTCCCGAGCCGTGTTCGGGACCAACAACATTCATCAATGTGCCGCCACCTGACATGCTCCCACCGTTGCCGGTCTGGTAACAATGTTTGGCGCAGGAGCAATGACGAACGCGATCGACGAGATCCGCGACAGCGAAATGATGTTCGTGATCGGCTCCAACACAACCGAAGCTCACCCGATCATCGCCATGGAAATGAAACGCGCCAGACAGCGTGGCGCGAAACTGGTCGTGGCTGATCCGCGCGAGATCTGGCTGGCTGAGATGGCAGACATCCACCTACAACTGAAACCCGGAACCGATGTTTGGCTGTTGCAGGCGATGGCCAATGTAATCGTGACCGAAGGATTGGTTGACCGTGACTTCATCGAACAACACACCGAAGGGTTCGAGAAAGTCCAGCAGAAGGTCGCCAGTTACACGCCCGAAGAGGCAGAAAAAGTCACCGGCGTTCCCGCCGACGACATTCGCACCGCAGCGAGATGGTACGCGACGACGAAGCACGCCGGCATCTACTACACGCTCGGCATTACCGAACACACGCATGGCACCGACAATGTTTACTGCCTGGCGAATCTGGTCCTGATGACAGGGCATCTGGGCGTTCGATCGGCCGGAATGAATCCACTTCGCGGCCAGAACAATGTCCAGGGAGCCAACGATGCAGGCGCGACGCCAGTCTACTATCCGGGCTATCAGAAAGTCACTGACGATGCGGTTCGCGAAAAATTCGAAGCCGCATGGAAAGTACCGCTCTCTCCGCACGATGGCTTGAATCTGAACGTGATGATGAAGGAGATGGCCGAGGGCCGCATGAAAGCCGTCTACGTGATGGGCGAGGACATTGTGATCTCTGAGCCCAACGTTTCGAAGGTTGAAAAGGGTTTGAATCAATGCGAGTTTGTGGTCTGTCAGGAGATTTTCCACAACGAGACCACTCGATTTGCTGACGTGATTTTGCCAGGAGCCTGCTTTGCGGAAAAGGATGGCGTGTTTACAAACAGCGACCGTCGCATTCAACGTGTTCGCAAAGCGGTCGATCCGCCGGGCAACGCCAGAGCAGATTGGGAGATTATTTGTGACGTTGCGCGGGCTGCTGGATATCAGATGCCAAACTACCCGGGTTCGAAAGAAGTTTTCGCCGAGTACGCTTCTTTGACGCCAAAAATCGCTGGCATTTCCTACCAACGCCTGGAAGAGAACATACAGGGTTTGCAGTGGCCTTGTCCTGACGAAAATCATCCTGGAACGCCAACACTACACGGCGATGGTCCGCTGATCGGGACAGCACCGTTTCAGGTCGTTGACTATCGCCCCAGTGCCGAACTTCCGGACAATGATTACCCGTTGGTACTATCAACTGGTCGCACGCTATACCACTACAACAGCGCGACACAGACTCGCCGCGACGCCGGGCCGGTTGCCAAGCAACGTCAGAACTTCATCGAGATGCATCGCGGCGATGCGAAAAGGCTTGGCGTTTCACACGGCGAAATCGTTCGCGTGGCATCGCGTCGCGGCGTGATCGAAGCCGAAGTTTGGGTTTCACCTCGGGTCCGCCGTGGCTGCGTCTGGATGCCAATGCACTTCGCAGAACAACGAGTGAATTTACTGACCAACGATGCGGGCGATTCCGTCACGGGTACCGGCGAGTACAAAGTCTGTGCGGTTCGGGTGGAAAAGATTCTTGAGCCTGCCACCGTTTAAAAGCAATACCGCTCAATGACGGTGGGATAGGCTTCCAGCCTGTCAAATTTTATCAAAGTTGTTTTACGTTTCGCCAGGCCAAGCAGGTTCACAGGCTGGAAGCCTATGCCACCTTTCATGCTCGTTGAACGGTATTGCATCTAAAAGAGCCATTTCCCGTCGTCTTCATTTTCGACAGGACCAGGAAACCAATGCCGCGATAAAGCTCGCTGAGTGCCAATTCAAGTCCCAATGTCGGAAGAGGGACGATGTTGGTCAATTCATCGAATTGCTGCGAGACAAATCCTTTCTCAGTTCGACGGTCAAGTCTGAAACCCATCGTTGGAATCACAAACAACCGTGACATCGAATTGAATGCTTCGCAATTTGATGAAGACCATTTGTTTGCAAGACAGACCATAGGATTTCCGGAAATTCGATTATGTCGAATCTTTGCCTCAACCATTGCGTAGACGATACCTTCTACGAATTCATGACGACGTTTCCCATCCTCTTCAGCCTCTGGACTGGCCGCTCCATTACAATTGTGTGCCAGGAATAAAACCTGTCCTAACGAAACAGAACTCCAGGACTCCTGATATTTTAATTCATTAAATTTATAAGTTGACAGGTGACAGTCGGCTTGATACTTTTAAATAATTAAATGTTCCAGCCCCCGTTGGAGTCACGACATGGCACGCCCCTCGTCAGAGCATCCTACTGAAGCAGAACTCAGGATATTGAAAGTCCTGTGGTACGAATCGCCGAAAACGGTGGATGAAGTTCGACAATCTCTGGCCGATGACGATCGCGAACTGACTCATAGCTCTGTGATTACGCTGATGAACATCATGGTCCGCAAGGGCTATCTGAAACGGGAGAAACGGGGCAGGGCGTTTGAGTTCACTCCCTTGATCGAAGCTCAAAACGTCGGGCGGAATCTGCTGGATGACCTGGTTGAACGCGTGTTCGATGGTTCGGCTCATTCAGTCATGCTGGAGCTGCTCGAAACCCACGACATTGATTCAGACGAAATCAAGGCAATCAGAAAACTGATTAATCGTATCGCGAAGGAGCAAAGCTAATGTCACTCTTCACGCTAGAGTCATCTTTTTGTTGGAATGTTGTGATCGCGCTCGCTCACTCGATCTGGATCGGTTGCGCCATTGGCGCCTTCACATGGATCGCGAATCACGTGCTGAAAGGCCGCTCACCGAATGCACGGTACTGGTTAGATCTTTCAGCACTGTTCATGTTTGCGATTTTGCTTCCAGTCGCATTCTGTGTCCAGGCTCAGTCACCTTCCGCAGTTTCAGCTTTCAAAATTCAGTCAGACTTCTCGGGGATGGTTTTAGCTGAATCAACAATGCAAAACGAAGTTGCAACAGAAACAGGAAATCCAGCCACTGCAGATCTGTCGCAGTCAATACAACCTGGCTTGGCAGAGCAATCCGTCTCCGCTGACATCGTGACAAACATTGCCTCGTCAAATTCCTGGTTCGTTCTACCGAACTGGTTGGTTCGCACGATCGCAGCAGGTTACTTGTTGGGTGTGTGCTTGATGTGTTTTCGATTGTCATTCGCTATCTTCAACAGCCAAAGAATCCTCTCGCGGACAGAACCGATTTCTGATGCAGCGTACCTGGAAAAATTCGAAAGCGTTTTGGATTCGTTTTCACTGCATTTCAAACCAGCGATCGCAAAATCCGCTAACATCGCGGTGCCCATGGTTGCCGGTTTCTTGCGGCCAGTCGTTTTATTGCCAACATCATTCGTGACCGGTTTAACAACTGCTGAAATCGAATCCGTGCTCCGCCATGAACTGGCGCATCTGCATCGCTACGACCATGTTTTGATTGTGCTTCAACGGCTGGTCGAGTCGATTCTGTTTTTTCACCCTGTCACCTGGTACCTGAGTCGCCAAATTCACGAAGAACGCGAACATTGTTGCGATGAACTGGCAGTCGCGACAGGGATTAGCCGCATCGAATATGCAAACGCACTTTTGAAAGTCGCAGAGTTTGCGATCATCGGTTCGGGAAGCAATTCCAGTCAAAGCAAATCGGTTGCAATGGCTGCAGACGGTCATCGTCCATCCAAACTTCGCAGTCGAATCGCACGATTGCTGTTAGCAGAGCGAACAAAACCTGCGACGGGTCACAAAGTTCTACTTTGCCTAACAGCGATGTTAATGCTCTCAGCGGCGTGGGCTGCCGGACAAGTCCTCGCACAGGAAGATAGCAAACCGGAATCTGACCTCGACGACAAATCTGCTATTGTTGCAGAACTGACTGAAGTGCTGGAGAGAGGTCGCCGAACCGTTGATGCTGTTGAAACAGCCCACATTCAATTCAAGCTTTTTCGAAAAGGCGGACTCAACGGAACAAAAAACCCGGATCAGTGCAAAGCGATTATTGAAAAACTGAGACCGATTGACACTCGCGCCAAAATGAAAACGTTGATCGAAACGCTTACAGAGATTTCGATGTCCAGGAAACTCTCAAACAACGATGAGCTTCACTTTGATCAAAATCGAACGAGAGAGGCGATTGACTGGAACGGCAAGACGGATATCCACATTACCGATCAGGACCTTTCCCTGCGTTGGGGCGCGGCAAACTATCAATTGAACATTTTGCCAGTTGAAGAATCGCACACCTATCAGATCACCAAAAATGATTTTCTCAAATCGCATTTACCTGACGTAAATAGCCCTTTTTACGTAGCGGCCAAAGTCGAACTGGACGCCAGCGAGATCTCGCGCTGTGATGAGGGCTTTTTCATTCGGAACAAACCTGATGATGAAAAGAAACCGGATATGCGCAGAGAGATTAAAATATCCAATACGACAGGGCTTCCTGTTTATCGATACTGGGGACGCCAAGGCAGTCCTGAGGTCCAATATTGGCTCGACTGGAAATCTTATAGAAATGGGATTCACTTTCCTGGCACATTGGTCGAACTCAAATTCACACGCGACAACACGCTAGGATCCATTTCGGTTCTGTTTATTGAGTCGGCGAAGTTCAATATCAAATTGCCGGATCACCTGTTCGTCATGTCCGCCCCTGCCGGCACCAATGTCATTCGTGGTAAGGAGCATCTTGGAATCATGCAAGAAGACGTTTTCGATGTCACATCGGAATTCGAATTGAAAGCGGCGTCGAAGTGGCAGCCCAAGCGAGAATTGACTCCAGAAGAAAAGAGAGGGGCTCTCGTTGCGAAAAAACTGTACGCCCTCAAGGACGGCGAAGTCCTGAAACGGATCGGCCCGCCATTTCCGCTTGCTCAAAAGTATGTCCCGCATATGCTCGGTTTAAAGCCAGATTTACGTCGAGCCCCGAACGAGATTTCAAGGATTCTGAATTCGGATAAAGATAACAAACTTTCATACTACTCCTTCTTCGAGGGAGGAGTTTTCAAGGTTCGCGGGCTGGCAATGCGATTTTTCCAACTGCATCCATCGGCGATTGAAGGAGATACCGAACTACTTGAAATGCGGATACCCGGCGACTTTGTTATTCGCGCCGGCGCCACCAGGAAAGATATGGAAGCCGCGTTTGAGCAGATGCTCGAAGCCGAATGCCAGAAGGATTTGGCTGTTCAAACCAACAAAGTAGATCGGCCACTCTACGTGGTCAGTGGCACACTTGAGCTCAACCCCGTCAACGGGCAGAAAGAAGTCGACGTCAATGCAGGGGCTAAGAGTGAGGCGTATCCCAAATTGGTCAAAAGGGGCAATGCAGAGGAATTTCTCCGTTCGCTTTCCGGGTACATTAACTGCGCCGTCAAGATTGAAGGTGTAAAAAACGGTGAAGATGAATTCTGGTGGAGCGAACGAGTTTATAACCTGAACTCCCACCCTCCTGAGGAGCGTTACGATTTTCGTATCGAGAATGTCCTGAAAATTGTCAGCAGTCAGACGGGGTTAAAATTTGAAAAACAGAGTTCTCCAAAATCGATTCTCACAATCCGAAAAACCAGAGACTGACCTCGATTGTCTCGCGATTACTCAGGGTCAACTCGATTTCCAACGTTGGCACAATCCGTTCTCCGGGCGACGGTCAACTTGGACACACGCAACAGATTGCTCGACTCGTAAGCAAACCAGCATAGCCGCAAAGGGAACTCGCTCACCGCACTTCGCGACCAACCAACCTGGGAACCGGCCAGCCAATCCAAGTTGGAAGATTGCCAAATCTCCCAACTGGAATTGGGAATTGCTCCGCCTACCTTCGGCGTCGCATGACACCAAACAAACCCAATCCACATAGCAGAACCGCTGACGATGGCTCAGGAACGGCGGCAGTATGAAGACGAATGTTGTCAATACTTAGAACACCAGTGTTTTCCACGTTAGTGTTGACCACAACAAAGATTCCAGCGAACGTCGCGGTAGAAAGGTCGGGGTCCGGCAAGTCTGTAAAGAACTGCTCGATCGAAGTTTGTTGCCCTGCGACAAGATCGATTGCGGAGCCAGAACTCTGCGTACCACCGCCGGCGGTACCTTCCCCCACAAATTGGAAATCATCTTGAGGATTCCTACCGCCTGTACTGGCAGCATTCGAGTTGATCCCAAACGTAACCTGCAGGAAGGTTTGATTGGCAATGTCATCCGGTGTGAAGAGAACATCATATTTGATAGAAGTGTTTGCCGGGTCGACAATGTCATCAAAGAAGTTGAAGCTAGTCGCAAAATTAAAACCGCCAGTTGAACCGTTGGTGTCAAACTGCAATGCCTGGGCGCCTTCAGTAGCGCCAGTCGCACCCAAGGATACGGTGGTATCTCCGTTGGGACCGAAGCCATCGAGGCCTGTTTCGAATCCGGCAATAATTGTGTCTGCGTTTGCCGATGAGCATATCGCCGCGATGGCGAACAGCATCGTGAGCAAGAAAGTAGGTTTAGTCTTCATTGTGTAAGTCCCTGTGGTTTTTCTGGGTGACCAACGGTGTGCCGTTTTTTGGATAGAGCGGGAGAGGCGAATCCGCAACGTATAGCGCAAATCCCTCCATAATTTGTACCGGTGGAAATTGACTCGTCCCGACACGAGAAATTGACTTTCTCGAGAATGGCAAACCTATCGACAGAAGCGTTAACGTGAAAGTTCTGCGTCTTAATTCCGAAATTGGTAGGTCAACGAGGATTCCCCAACCCTTACAAAATTCGCCGGATCACTACGGCGGCTTTTCTTTGCCCAAAGATAAAACAAGCCAGACAGGCCTGATCAGCTCAATTCGCATGCCATCCAAGGTGGCCGGATTTGTGTTGGTTTGTGTTTTGGAAACAAATTCGTACCGGCACGTAAAATCGAACCGTCCAGAGCGACAATCCAGACTTACGATGCCTTTTCCCAACGGCGACGCAGTGTGTCGATCAGGACGGCGGCGATGATCACGCATCCGGTGATGATCTGCTTGTTGGCATCTTCAACGGACATGCGGCTGAGTCCGGTTTGAAGTACGGCAATCACAAGCACTCCCAGAAACGTGCTGATCGCGTTACCGCGTCCGCCCATCAGGCTGGTTCCGCCGATCACGCAGGCGGCGATGGCAGAAAGCTCGATGCCGATTCCCATGCCGGGATCAGAGGCTTCCATTAACGAAGTTGGGGCCAGGCTCGCCAATCCGCACAGCAAGCCGCTGATCACGAAGACGCCGATCGCGTAGGGAGCCGTGCGGATTCCTGACATTCGAACGGCTTCCGCGTTGGTTCCAATCGCAATGCAGTAACGACCAAAGACCGTTCGCGTGAGTAAAAACTGCACGACGAAAACACTGGCCAGTGCGATCAGGAACGCGGGCGACAATCCGATTCCGCCAACGGGTTCGCTGATCACGGCGACATCCGAACCAATCATAAGCGTGTTGGAATCCAACAGCCGTCGCGTCGCGCCACGAGCAATCTCCAGCATCCCCAAGGAAACGATGAACGACGGAATACTGAACCAAATCGAGATCGCTCCAGTCAGCCATCCACAAAACGCGCCCGTAAACAGACTCATCAGGATCGCTGCCCACAATGGCCAGCCATGGGTCGCGATCAGGACGCCCAACACAGCACCGCATAAAGCCATCACGCTGCCAACGGATAAGTCAATCTGGCCGATCACCAGCACAAGCGTCATCCCAATGGCCAGCAGCGTGAGTTCAGGAATCTGATTGGCGATCAGACGCACGGTGCCCATTTGAAAAAAGCTCTCGGTGCGCATGCTGAAGAAAAGGATCAGCAGACCAAGAGCCGTCAGCAGTCCGCCGTATTGAATCGCGCTGGCTTTCATGTTGCTTAAGTTCATACGACTGTTTCGGCTTGTTTGTATTGAGAGAACGCGGCTTGCATGATTTGATCAGCCGACCAATCTTCGCGCTTGAAGTCTCCGACCCAACGTCCCGCCGACATCACGCCAATGCGGTCGCAGGTCTCCGTTAGCTCTTCCAGATCGCTGCTGACGATCACGATGGCCTTGCCGGATTTCGCCAGTGAATCGAACAAGCCATAGATGCGACGCCGAGCCGAAACATCAATTCCGCGAGTCGGTTCGTCGAAGAAGAACACATCGGCGTCTCGCACCAACCATTTCGAGATAGCAACCTTCTGTTGATTGCCGCCGCTGAGCGTTTCGATCGTTTGTTCAAGGTGGTCACACTTGGTTTGCAAGTCCTGCACCATCTCCTGTGTCACCGAGCGCTCACGCGATCCACGAAGAACGCCCAGTAATGAAAACTGTTTCAACAGCGCACACAACGTCGTGTTGACTCGCACCGATTGGCTGAGTAAAAGACCATTTTGTTTGCGATCTTCGGTGACCATCGCCAACCCCGCAGCAACGGCGGCTTGTGGGTGAGTGAAGCGTTTTATCGGTTGTCCGTTGATTTCGATAGTACCGCTTTCTGTGGCGTCGGCTCCGAATATCAGACGCAGCAATTCGGTGCGTCCCGATCCGACCAAGCCAGCAATCCCCAAGCGTTCGCCCTGGTTAACGGAGAACGAAACATCGCGCACGATCCCGCCAGAGATTCCATTGACACGCAGCGCGGTTGATTCGGTTTCGAAAGACACAAAGTCCGATCGCGACACGGTTTCTTCACCGCTCATCAGCCGCACCATTTGTTCGGTTGTTAGCGCCGAGCTGTCTTGCGTGCAAACATATTTCCCATCACGCAGCACGGTGATTCGATCGGCGATTTTGGCGACTTCGTCCAGACGATGGCTGATGTAGATAATGCCAATTCCATCGCGTCGCATTTGTTCCAGGCGTTCGAAAAGTCGCTCGACTTCTGCAGGGCTCAGGGCTGCGGTTGGTTCGTCAAGAATCAGCAACTTGCATTTTCGATCCAGCGCGGTTGCAATCTCGATCATTTGTTGTCGCCCGACGCCCAGTGTTCCGACGATCGTGTCGGTTGAAATATCGTGCAAGCCGACTCGACTGAGCGCCCGCTGTGCTTGTTGAGCAAGTTTCTTTTTGCTGATCACGCCCGCGGTATTGGGCAATTGAGACAGCGAGATGTTTTCCGCAACGGTCAATGTTGGAATTTGATTCAATTCCTGTTGAACGATCTGCACGCCGGCGGTTTCAGCCGATTGTTTGTTGGTGGGTTGGAAGTCGACGCCATCAAGTTGCATCGTGCCGCTGGAGGCAGGCGTCAATCCGGAGATGATTTTGCAGAGCGTGCTTTTGCCGGCTCCGTTTGCGCCCAGCAAGGCATGAATCTCACCGCCGCGCACGTCCAGTTGGACGTCGTCGAGCACCGTAACGGTTTCGTAGCGTTTGGTGATGTTGGTTGCGGAAAAGAGTGGGTTCACGATTGCTTTCATTTGTTTGGCCGATTGTCATCAGCCGTTTCTCACCTCAGTCGCGGAGCGACGACATGCGTTAGCCTCGGGTTTCAACCCGAGGAAAACGCCCAACGGATCGGAAAGCCGCGGAGCGGCGACAGGTGCAATCCGTGTGGTGTAAGACCACCTGTCGTCGCTCCGCGACTCGTTGAATCCATGTCACCCAACCTCGGACTGAAGTCCGAGGCTATCGCATGTCGTTGCTCCGCAACTATGCGCCTGAGTCTGTTTCGACAATACAGCAGAACCTGACAGCTTGGGCGCAGGCCGCCGGTAGATTGCGCGACGAACCGACGGCTAGCGCCTTGCCGCTCACAACTATCAACGAACGGCTCATCATCGCGATCTACTTCTTCTCGCTCAATGTCTTCATTGTCACCAGGTCCACTGGTGTTTCGACGTCTTCGACTGCGGCATTGGGATTCTCGATCATCTTCAAAGCCGTTTCGATTCCAAACACGGCAAGCTGATCGCCGTGTTGGTCTGCGGTTGCCAACACTTTACCATCACGAATCGCATCCTGGACGGCGGCGATATTGTCGAAGCCAACGATCAGCAAATCATCACTTCGTCCGACGCTTTTTGCCGCCGCGATTGCGCCCATCGCCATGTTGTCATTCGCCGCCAGGATGGCTTTGATTTCAGCATGCTCACTGAGCATCGATGAAGCCACCTGATTGGCCTTGGACATTTCCCATTGGGCGGACTGACTGTCGATGATGCTGACGCCGGCGGCATTCATCGCTTCTTCAAATCCGGCTTTTCGAGCTCTTCCATTTTCCGAAGTTTGCAATCCTTCCAAAATTGCGACTCCGTCACCCTTTGCGAGACTCGCAGCCAGAAAGTCGCCAACGGCTTTGGCACCGGCATGGTTGTTGGGTCCGACAAACGGAATCATCAAACGCTCTCTGGCCAGCACCTCGGCGTCCAGCTTGTTATCAATGTTGACGATCACGATCCCCGTTTTTCGTGCTCGCCGCAGCGCGGGAATTAACGCCTGTGAATCAGCCGGAGCGATCACAATCGCGTCCACGCCGCTGGCCGCCATTTCCTCAACCAACGCAACCTGACGGCTGATGTCTCGCTCATCCTTGATCCCATTGACGACAAGATCATAAGTGTCGGCGTTGTCTTTTTGGTGTGCTTCTGCGCCGCTGGCCATCGTCGAGAAGAATTCGTTGGCCAAAGACTTCATGATCAACGCGACCCGTGGCTTGTCCGTTTTGGAGGTGTCGGTTTCCTTGGCTTCGTCGGAATTGTTGCAACCCACAACGCACAACAAGCACAGCAATAGAAGTAAATTTGATTTGCTCATCCGTGTGATGTCCCTAAGTGTTTTGCGTGGCTTGTTTGAGTCGCTGATCAATCTCGGCACGTGTTGCCATGCTTGGTTGGGCTCCATGGCTGGAAGCCGCGATCGACCCAGCAGCGTTGCCGCGTGCGATTGCGTCACGAAGCAACCCGGTCTCCGCCCAATGTACAGCAACGGCGCCGGCGAACCCGTCTCCGGCGGCAGTTGAATCGACGGCTTGAGTTGGAAACGGGTCGATCACGACGAAACCCTGTTCATCCAGCAAAGCGGTTCCCTTGTCACCCATCGTAATCGCGACGGCGCGAGCACCGCGTTTGGCGAGGATTTGCGCCGCAAGTTCAACGTCCTCGATCGATTGAATCTTCTGGCCAGTCATTGCTTCGGCTTCGGTGATATTTGGGCAGATCAAATCAACATCGAACAATTCATCCGGTGCATCCAACGGGGCGGGCGCGGGATCGAGCAGGACCCGCGTACCAAGGAACCTCGCATTTGAAATCGCATACAGCACCGTGTCGAGTGGCACTTCCAACTGCAACAGCAACACATCGCTGTTCTGAATCAAAAGGCGATTTCTGTCGACGTCCTTTCGAGAAACAAATGCGTTGGCTCCGGGAACAACCGTGATTTGGTTCTCACCTGAATCCGAAACCACAATCATCGCCACGCCGCTGGCAGTGTCCGCCAGGTTTCTCACGCTGGAGCAGTTAATGTCTTCCGCAATCAGATTCTTCGACAACTCAGTCGCGAATCCGTCATCGCCGAGGCAGCCGATCATACTCACAGCGGCACCGGCACGACTTGCTCCAACCGCCTGGTTGGCTCCTTTGCCGCCAGGGATTTCTGTGAATGATGTGCCCGAGAGAGTTTGACCAGGCACAGGCAGCGCGGCACAGCGGGCGACCAGATCCATATTGATCGAGCCCAACACGGCGATGCGACGAAGACTATTGCTGGAGTTCATCGGATCGTTTATTCCTTTTCCGAAGTCGTGGCCTGCGGTGGCTGACTACTGAGTTGCACCAAAGCTTCAGTGGCGCGAGCTTTGTTCTTTTTCAGAATCAGGTAACGGTCACGTCCACCTTCGGCTTCCTCAAAAGTCGTCAGTGCGTTGTCGGCGACAGTCACCTTTCCCGGCTTTGACAAATCGAAGTAGTCGTGGTCTGGCCGAACGGCGTACAGGACCGAAGTCAGATCCCACGTCGGACGATCGTGCGGTGGCGGTTCGTAAAGTGTGTAAGCTTCCGGCAGTGGATGATGTTTCACGTAGCGGTAGTCTTTGAGGATGCTCTGATGAGGGTAAGTCAGGTTCTTACCGATCTCAAAGCCACTCCAAACGATCTGCGTCGGCCATTGCTGTGCCAGAAATTGGGCGGACGGAATATCCTTGTTAATGTTGTATTCCTTGTGGTCGTAAAGATGGCCTGTGTCTCCGACGATCTGCCGAAATGCACCCGCCATGATTGACAGAAGTTTTACTTTCTTCTTCACCAATTCCATTCCCGTCATCGGGCTGATGTCGTCCCCTTTGGATCTCAACAAGTCCGCCAGGTTTGTAGAGAACCCAACCTGAGCGATCACCACGCTGCCATCTTCTTGAGCCACCAGTGTTTTGCGGAGCAGTTCCACTGCACTCTGAGCATCGGCTCCACTGCGGAGGTCGTGCGGATAGCGATCCTGACCGTCGTCTTTTTGTTCGGCCAACAGGTTGAACTTTCCAGCGTCGGGGGTCACGTTGCTATTTCGGCAAACGCCGATGGGAATGTCGCCGCGACCGTAAAACGTATTGATCGCATCGGCAAACGGTGCTGCCAAAACATGATCTTTGGTCGTGGTCACCGCGAGCAACTCGCATTCTCCACGCGATTGCAGGGAGTGGATCACGCCCATCGCCAACACATCATCGCAATCGTTGCCAAGGTCGGTATCAAAGATCAGTGGAATCGCCTTGAGCGGCTCGACCTGAAGAGCTTCAGCTTGTTGTGGCTTGGCAGCCATAGCAGCGTCGTTCAATCGCTCCGCATAGACGTAGTAGGCTCCTGTGATTTCAACGTCGTCCTTGTCCAGAAACCATGTTTGAAGTTCGGTCGGTCCGGCATCCAGATTAACTTCAAAGGATACTCCAGCGGCTCCTTCTTCCGCGTCGGCAGCCAGTTCCGTTTCACCAATTTTAAATTTGGCTTTTTCGATCGGCATCTTTTTGCCCGGGAAGTACTGGCCGTCAGTGACTTTGGTGGCGGGGAAAGATTCTTGCAGCGCGAAGCCGGATTCTTTCGGGTAGCGACGCAACTCGAACCGATACTTGCCGGCTTGATCAACGTCCAAATACCAGACGCCATTCTTTCGTTTGGCCAATCGAATCTGCAGTTGCTGATCGATAAACACGTCCAACCATTCGCAAGCTGTTAGCAACGAAGGGTTCTCTGCGTCGTTACCAATCACGACACGCTGCGGGGTCATGACGTCTTCTTCAACGGTTGCCCACCAATCATCGAGGTGCTTGCTCAGTCGCTCGACCAGCTCCGGATTGTCCGCCGCGACATCCTTATCCTGATGCGGATCGGCAGCGACGTCGTAAAGCCATTTGTTCTCAACCAACCGCCACGACTTCCACATCACGACCGCGCCGTTCTTGTTGGGGATCGCTGGGTTGTCTTTGGTGTAAGTCACTTTGAACATCGGCATGCGGCTGTAGTTGATCACCAGCGTGCGATCTTCCAGGTCGTGTTGTTCTCCGCGAAGCATTGGCCCCCAGTCGTCGCCGTCGAGCTTCTCCGGGAGATGTTCTTTCGCATCGGCGAACCCGGCCAGCGTCGGTAGCAGATCCTGAACATGAGCCAGCGTGTTGACGTCTTGTGGTTTGACTTTGCCAGGGTATCGCAGGAAGCAGGGAACGCGATGGCCGCCTTCCCATAGCTGAGTTTTTCGACCACGCATGCCGGCGTTGTAATACTGGTCGCCAAAGTCGCTGCCGTTGTCGGTCAGAAAGACAACGATAGTGTTATCGAACAGGCCATTCTCTTTGAGGAACGCATCGAGCCGGCCCATGTTTTCGTCGATGTTGGCTCCCATCGCGAGGAAGCTGGTCAGGTTGTCGGCGTTGCGACCGCCTTTTCCGGTGACCTTTGCAAACACGTCCGGTTTGGCGGCGATTCCTTTGCGAATCGGATCACGATACTTTTCGGGAGCAAACCACGGATAGTGGGCCGCGTTGAGTGGAAGGTAAACGAAGAACGGTTTTTCGTCGTCGTTGTCGATCCACGACATGGCTTCATCGAAAAACACATCGGTGCAATAACCGGAATACTTCTTCCTTACGCCTTGATGGATATAGGTGTCGTCAAAGTAATCGTTGTCCCAAAAATCAGGCACGCTGTTGATGTGCGATGACGGAAACCAGAGGGCTTCCTGAAAACCACGGTCACCGGGACGAAACGGATAGTTATCGCCCAAATGCCACTTGCCAAAAATCCCGGTTCGATATCCGGCATCGCCGAACACATCGGCCATCGTTTTCAGTTTCGGATTCAGCAGCGTTCTTCCACTGCTGACGTTGATGGCCGAAGTACGAAACGCATCCAGTCCCGTCATCAGTTGGGCACGTGTCGGAGTACACATCGGAGCCGCGTGAAAGTCCGTCATCCGCAAACTCTGCGCTGCCAGCGCGTCAATGTTCGTCGTTTTGGCAATCGGATTCCCGTGGCAAGAGAACTCGCCGTACCCCTGATCGTCGGTCATGACGACGATCACGTTAGGACGCTCAGCAAACGCGGACTTGGCAAAGACGAAAACCAACAACAGTAAAAACACCGTTGGTAAAAGCAAGGCAATGCGACAACGGTTGAACATAATGGTCATACTCATCTTTCAATAACGCTGCGCCATGCTCTTCAAAGTGACAAACGACCAGTGTACCGATTGGAAGAAGTCCAATCAAAGTCTCACTTTAGTAGTACCGGAATGTGCTGGCGTCACCCGACATGTGAATTCATTTTTCTGAAGAAGGCTCTTTCGCAACTGAGCGATATCGGACGTCAAATCACAGATGCGATCATCGTTGAACGCGCAAAGGGATGACCTTGAGTCGACCGTTAGCCAGTGCAATGAGCAAATAGGCACCGTCTGGACTGAACTGGACGGTTGTTACAGAAGTTGGCTGTGGAGAAAATGAAAGCAACTCGCAGCCGTTTTCCAAATTCCATAGGCGAATTATTCGATCTTCGCCGCAGGTCGACAAATAACGTTGATCTGGCGAAATCGAAACAGACGTCAGTTTTCGGTTGGATGCCTGAAGCAGGTGGACCTGATCGAATTTTACTTCCGATCCATCCGACAAACATTTCCACCACCCAACGGCACCGTCCCAGCTACATGTTGCGAGATAGTTTCCGTCCTGACTCCACGCCAAATCTGAAATAACCCATCGATGTGGGCGCCAATCGCAAATTTTTTCAAATGGCTGATCAGCACTTTTCGGTGAAACGCGCAAGATGGATAAGCGGCTGGTCGAGTGACTACAAACAGCAATGTATTTTTCGTCCGGCGACAGTCTCGCCAATTGAGTCAGCCCAACTCCGGGCACACTCATGTCGGCAAACGAAATTCCAGAAGAAAGGTCATGGAGTGTCAGCAAAGCATCGTCAGGTTTGGACCGTTGCCCAGCAGTTTTCTCTTCCTCCTGCGGTGGTCTGCGGAATGAAACTGCAAACGATCTGCCTGCAATACCAAATGAAAAACTTGACCCCCGACTCAAATCAAATGTCTGAGCCTCGTTTTTATCAGGATCACGAATGAGATACATTCGATCTTTATCAGAAATTGAAACGTTTTTCTCTGAGACTCCAATCGGGGCAGTACGAATTTTTGGTGAAGAGAATTGCCTTACCTCTATGCCGCTTTGTTCGAGTTGATGACGCTGAATACTCAAACCTGCAATCTCACCCCTGGTCTTGATCCACTTGGGCGAGCTACTCAAACCGACTGAATTTTCGGATCCCGGGTCTTCGCTTTCAATGTCACTGGAAGTTGTGACAAATATCGTCTTCCCATCATCTGACCAGTGTGCATTGGTGAGCATCCTGCAAGGAACTTTGATACTGTCTGCACCAGATCGTCCATCGCGATGCCAAATCCGAATTTTGCCATCGGATCCACAGGAAACAACTTGTTGATCGTCCAGCTTCGATTTGTCAGATGCAACTTGATTCTCGTGGTTGATTTCCGTGCTCAACATCGTTTGCGAACGATCGTAACTCCGGTGAATCACGTCCCGAACGGGTTGACGGTGCCCTTGATAGCGACGAATCATCGTCCCAGTCACAACATCCCACCTTCGAACGACTCCGTCCTGACCACCGACAACCAGTTCCGATCCATCACCAGAAAACTCAACGCAATACAGTGGCTCCTGAGACGCATTCAGCTGGCCAATGACTTGATCATTCTCCAAATCAAAAATGTGAACCAGGCCCACAGAGTCGCACCATGCCGCCAGTTTCGCCGCGGCGGAATAGTCGATGTCAGTCAGGCTTTGCCCTCGCCAAATCACTTTTTCGTCGATAAGTTCGCCATCGGACAAGCCAAATCGCGTCACCGATCCGATTCGTTGTGTGTCGATACCGTTGGGCTTGGCTCCCTTGGCAACCAGCAGCTTCCCAGCTGACACAAACTTGACCGAGGTAATCTGCTCCAAAGTCTCTCCGTACTCTTCATCCAGGATGGCACCAAAATTCGAGCTGTCAATGCAAGCTAACTTGATCCAACTTCGCCTCGCATGTTCCGGGCAATTCATTAGCTCACAGCCGCATCCTGCCATGATCAACTGTTTGCCATCGGGTGAAAAACAAACCGATTTTGTCGGAAGATTGTATTCGAACTTCCAACGAAATTTCTCCTTGCCCGCGGCAACGTCATGCAACACAACGTTGCCATCTCGCGTGGACCAAGCGAGCCACCGTCCATCTTCACTGGATTGTAGATCGAGAATGGAAGACGATTCCCGAGCAATCTTTGTTGGCTTTGGTGAAGGTGAACCTGCGCTGTCCGGATTTTGAGTCGATTGATTTGGAGGAGTTGACCACTGAACCACGGTTCCGGCATTGCTCCCTGAAAACAGATTTCCCGAGATTGGATCGTGACAAATCGCAGAAATCGTAAACGTATTTGACTCCAACGGTTGGTGCTCCAGTTGTCCTGATTCATCGCGCGAGCGGTTTGACAGCAGATGCCATTCCCAGCCACGTTGTGAGTTCGGCATTTCTTCCAGAAGGACAGCCGCTCTTTTCTGATCACCTCTTGCCAGTTCCAGCGATGCTCGCGACAACCGAATAAGCGCCATTTCTTTTTCCAGCTGTTGGCTTTTCTCCACATTCAACTTTTGTTTGGCAACCAACTCTACGGAGCGCACACGAAGCTTGGCTCGTTCACGTGACGAAACGAGCCATCCGGAAGAAAGTCCCAGAATGACTGGCAACATCACCAACAACAATGACTGGACCGGACGTTGTCGACACCAAATCCAACCGAGTTCCAACCACGAAGCTTTCCGCGCCAGAATCGGCTGACGTTTTCGAAACCTTTCGAGGTCGTCTCGCAGTTCCGCAGCACTCGCGTACCTCGATCCGGGGTTTTTACTGAGACATCGAAGCGTGATCGTCTCAAGGTCTCTGGGAATGCTACTTCGGATGTGTCGAGGCGGAACTGGATATTCGTAGCGCACTGCTTTCAGAATCTCCATCATCGTGCCACGAAAAGGTGGAGCCCCCGTCAACAGCTCGTAAAGAATCGCGCCAAGAGAGTAGATATCGGTGGCATATTCCGCTCCCGTTGACTTTCCAACAGCTTGCTCCGGGCTCATGTAGGCGGGCGTGCCCAAAATCGTCCCTTCTGCTGTAAGCTTGGCCATCCCGTCGCGACAACTCGCCATCCCGAAATCAAAAATGACCGGGCGACCTCTTTGAATCATGATATTTCCAGGCTTCAAATCACGGTGAATCACACCGTGCTCGTGAGCATGAGCAAGAGCGGCCGCAATTTGAATTGCCCACGGGACGATGGTTCCAAACGCAAGCGAGCTACCGTCGCTGATCTTCTCCGAAAGCGGCATACCGTCTATATACTGCTCGACCAGAACGGTTGAATTTCGCTCGGAAATAACTTCGTGGATTTGTACAATTCCCGGATGCGACATGGCGGCGATGGCCTTTGCCTCATTGGCGATCCGCAATTCGTTCTGAATGCCAGGCAGGTTTCCATGCGGGAGCTTTAACGCAACCTGTCTTGAAAGTCGTTGATCGTATGCGAGCCAAACCGTACCGGCGGCTCCCATTCCGAGACGCTCCTTGATTTCAAATCGATTCCGCCAAACCTGCCCCCTGGAAATCGTTGGGTCCGAAGAATCAAATTCGCCTGAAGATTGATCCTCGCCAGCGATCTGCATTTGCGGCTGGGAACTGCCATCGAGATCTGAATAGATCCGATCGATGGCCTCAAGTTCAAGCTTCAAATGCGATTGCCAAACCGAAGGTACTGAACTTAAATACTCATCCAGACTGGGCGTTCCGGATTTTCGAGCCGCCTCGTAAGCATCGCACACGAGGTCGATAGCCCGCCACATTTCACCCGAATCTGATTTGACTGACATCAGGAATCAGGTCCTTGCTGGTCGATGTTCGAATCTTCAACGCTGGCCCGAAGCACTTTGTCAGGCGCATCTGCGACTGAGCCCCAAATGCGACGAATCACATTGAGCTTTCGTTCCACTGTGCGCGTCACGCATCCTAACTCGGCAGCAATTTCGTCGTTGGAATAGCCAAGAAAACGCATCACAACAATGGTCTTTAACGTTTCCTCGGACAGGGCGTTGATCATCCGACTTGCTTCGTCTCGCCATTCGAATTCGGTTGACGCAGTCCGCTGCCTCTTGTCAACAATGTCTTCGGGAAAGTGCTGCACCAACGCGAACGACTCTTGCTGGTTTCCAGTTTCGTCGCGTTCATTGGAACGTAAGATACGCGGACATCGTCGTTTTGCCTGATGGAACCGAATCAGGTCAATTGTCTTGTCCACCGTCAGCCTCGTCAGCAAAGCTTGCGCCTGACTCCTGGAACGAGTGCCATCGAAACGACCACTTTTGATGCCATTAAAAAAGATGCGAAAGACACTGATCGCCACATCCTCATCATCCGCAATTGGCAGCCCCCCGGCAGGCATTCGTTTACGAGCTACATGTCGAATAGAGCCAATAAAATGTTCCCACAAGCCCGCTTCCGCGTTGAGTCGTTCCTGAGAATCGGAACTGCGAATCATTTCCAACAATACTGTCGGGCGTTTGGGATGCGTGCTCATCGAATCTTCTTTTGGTGAGGCTAAACGACCGTTGAACTAACATAGCGATGCTCAAAGCCACATTCAATAGTAGTCACGACTTCCCGAAATACAAAAGCGCACCTCCGTTTAAGGTTGCTGGAATGCTGGTTTTCGGTCAATCAACCTATGAATGTCGAATTGGAATTTATTGACTTTCTGCACTGCCTTTTGTCGTATCGTAAAGCGAAGAGGGAAAGTCAGGCTCCGCCGTACGAGTCGCTATAAACGCGTTTTCCAAACGGGAAACAATCTCGGGGTGTTGTTCCGCGAGGTCCGTCGTTTCGTTTCGGTCAACATCGAGATCGTACAACTGCCAATCGCCAGGATTCTTTTTCCTGTTCGTTTTCGTTCGAATTGCCTTCCACTTTCCGTCACGAATCGCAACGATTCCGCCGTAACCGGCGAACTCCCAAATCATGGGCTCAATTCGTTTGGGAGCCGGTTTACCGTGCAGCACATCGGCTAAATCAATGCCATCAAGTTGTTGGGGCTCCGGTTTCTTTCCGCCGCCAATGTTCATCAACGTCGGGAACCAATCAGGAAAGTAAGACGGCACATCACAGGTTGTATCTGGCTTTACTTTCCCTGGCCAACGCACAACGCAAGGAACCCGAATGCCGCCTTCGTAACAGCTTCCTTTGTAGCCCTTCAGGCCATCGTTGGAATTAAAGAATGTACAGGCCGCGCCGCCAACATGAAATTTTTTGTCACGCGATGGATGCGTGGGGCCATTATCCGAAGTGAAAATGACAATCGTGTTTTCAGTCAGGCCATGCTTTTCAAGGCGATCAAGAATCGAGCCAACGTGTTCGTCCAGATCGGAAATCATCGAGGCATAGGCTGCTCGGGGACGCGGATGTGGCAAGTAACCGTTCTGACCGCGGTAGGGACCGTGCTCCCGATCCCACTCCTCGGGATAGCGGTCCAACCATTCCTGCGGCGGGTGCATCGCAACGTGCGGTTCAACAAAGGGTAGGTAAAGGAAAAACGGTTTCTCCCTGTTTTCGTCGACGAACTTTAACGCCTGTTTGAGGATCAAATCCGGAGCGTAATTTTTGGCTCGATACGTTTCCGCGAGTACCTCACCTTTGGGTTGGCGATGATGACCTGGAATGGGAAAGCTGTTGATCCGCTGCTCTTTCTCGTCGCTGTCGAGAAACGGAGGATAGAAGCTGTGGGCGTTGCGCTGACCGTTGTAGCCAAAAAAGCGATCAAAACCCTGCTTCATCGGTGAGCCGCTTGTGTTCGAAGGACCAAGTCCCCATTTTCCAAAAGCACCATTGGTGTAGCCAGCAGATTTCAGGACTTCGGCAATCGTGACAACGCCATCGGTGATTGGCCACTGCCCAGGAAAGACACGGCCATTTCCGGAGGGTCGATTGCCGCGAATCTCGGCGTGCCCCAGGTGCTGACCAGTCATCAACACACAGCGAGCCGGAGCACAAACTGGTGCGCCGGTGTAATGTTGGGTAAACCGAACTCCCTGCGCTGCAAGCCGATCGATGTTCGGCGTTCTGATTTTCTCCTGCCCGTAGCAACCAAGTTCACCATAGCCGAGATCGTCCGCGAGAATAAAAACAATATTCGGACGATCCTCAGCGTTGGTTTTCGTTTCCGAATAGAAACAGAGCGAAACAATTGCGAGCGAAATAGTCAAAAATCTGTTGGTCATTGGAACTCTTCAAAGGAAACAAATCGGACGAAACACTAACCACCAGACTCCAACGATTCGCTTTCCCATCTGGAAAACTTCAATCGTCGTGACTCGATGCC
>CAYUNP010000030.1:0-5181 GCA_964446085.1 uncultured Pirellulaceae bacterium | reverse complement strand
CGATGCCGATTAAACGAATTCATGATTAACCACCATCATCGTCGCGGTCTGACACTGAAAAGTTGAATCTTCGACAAACGTCGTTCAGCGACAGCCCAAATCCAGGCGGCCTCAACGGGTCGGATTGCTCACCAACTGTGATTATTGAGACAGATCTTTCGTTGCTCATCCATTTATCTTAACGGTAAATGAAAGCGAATCAAATTCCGCTGCGACCATGGGTTGAGCAAAATTCGTTACAATTGAAATCGATATTCCTGTTCCTGATCAAGTCGGAGATTGCTATGCGACGTCGTGAATTTCTTAAAACAACGGCGGCTTCAACCGTTCTGCTGTCGGCAACTTCGGCATCGCATGCGTTTACGTTCGACGAAGAAGAGCACGCCTGTTGCGATCGAACCTACGCAACACCTGCTGCGGCGATGAAAGCTCCTCCAGAAACTTTGGCTTACGTGCCCGCGATCTACGTCGGAACGGACATCAAAAAGCCGGACTACCTCGCAACCGTTGATGTCGATCCGTCGTCGCCAACCTACAGCCAGGTCATCTCTCGATTGCCGATGCCCAACGTCGGCGACGAACTTCATCACTTCGGCTGGAATGCCTGCAGCAGCTGTCACGGTGAAGAAGGAAAGCATCGTCGCTTTATTGTTTTGCCTGGTATTGGATCGGGGCGAATTCACTTCGTCGACACCGAAGATCCCAAGAATCCAAAATTGCACAAGATCCTCGAAGGCAAAGAGATCGCCGAAAAGACTGACCTTTCGGCACCGCACACCGTTCACTGCCTCGCTGACGGCAACATCATGATCTCAATGTTGGGCGATGCCAAAGGCGAAGGCCCGGGCGGATTCCTGTTGCTGGATGAAGAATTCAATATCAAGGGGCGTTGGGAAAATGATGCCACCGGCATGAAGTACAACTACGACTACTGGTATCAACCGCGGCACAACGTCATGGTGTCCAGCGAATGGGGTGCACCGAACACAGTTTCGAAGGGATTCAATCTGGATGACGTGGGGGCTGGCAAGTACGGACAGCAATTACATTTCTGGGATTGGAAAGAACGGAAGATCAACCAATCCATTGACTTGGGCGAAACTGGAAAGATTCCATTGGAAGTTCGCTTCCATCACGATCCTGACAGCGTTCACGGTTTCGTGGGAGCCGCGCTCAGCAGCACGATATGGCATTGGTACAAGGAAGGTGAAAAATGGAAGGCGGACTCAGTCGTTGCCATTGATCCCATCGAACACAAAGGATGGCCTTTCCCGGTTCCCGGGCTGATCACGGACATTATTTTGTCGCTCGATGACAAGTATTTGTATTTCTCGAATTGGTTGCATGGTGACATTCGCCAATACGACGTTTCCGATCCAGCCAATCCAAAACTAACAGGACAAGTTTGGCTCGGTGGAGTCATCGGCAAAGCCGAACCGGTTCGTGGTGAAAAGCTTGGTGGTGGTCCGCAGATGTTGCAGCTAAGCCTGGATGGCAAGCGACTGTATGTGACGAATTCGCTTTACAGTCCCTGGGACAATCAGTTTTATCCTGACATGGCCAAAGAAGGTTGTTACATGTTGCAGCTTGATTGCAACACCGAAAGTGGTGGTCTTGCGGTGAACGAAAAATTCATGGTCGATTTCGGCAAAGAACCCGGCGGCCCTGCACGAGCTCATGAGATTCGTTTTCCTGGCGGTGATTGCACCTCCGACATTTGGGTTTAACGTTGCCGAGCGTGAAGTTATACCTGGCTTCATGAACTGAAGTCATCCCGGAATTGTTGGCCAGTGGAGGATACGGCGCCAGAGTGTTCGCAGACTCTGGCAGCCAGTTTACTGGCCAGACGGTTAATCGTTGGCAGGTCCAGATTGTGAAGCATTCCCATCGTGACGCAGGCGGTAAAGGCATCTCCAGCGCCGACGGCGTCCACAAGTTCCACTGATTCCGCAGCAATCGTATCACGCTCGGTCTTCGTTGCCAAAAGTGATCCTTCTGATCCGCGCGTCAGCACCACCATTCGCAACCCGAATGCCCGGAGCAGTTCATCAACGGCAACATCTACCGAACCAGAAATTCCGGCTGCGGCTGCCACGATTGGTAGCTCAGCCTGATTCAATTTCAACACGTTAGCAGACTTCAACGAGTCAACAATGATGTCATCTGACCAAAATTGTTGACGTAAATTAACGTCGAAGACTCGCAAGCACTCCTCGGGCGTCAAAGCCAGAAACCGGTTTAGCGTTTCACGGCTGACAGATGAACGCTGGAAGAGAGTTCCAAAACAAACCGCATCGACTCGCGGCGCCATCTGCTCCAATCCGGGCGTCCACTTACAATAGTCCCACGCCACTTCGTTGGAGATTTCATACTGCGGCTCGCCGTCGACCAAACTTACACGCACGTTTCCCGTTGGGTGTCCAAGCCTGGCGACATGTGTGACATCGACACCGTACTTTTTCAACTCAGCAAGTGCCTTTGCACCAAGCTCATCCTCACCGACTGCACCAATGAGAAATGAATCCGCACCAAGTTCCGCAGCATGGCAGGCGAAATTCGCCGGAGCCCCACCGAAGCAGGGTCCCGAGGGAAAAATATCCCAAACAACTTCACCAAATCCCACCACGCATTTTCGGTTTCCATTTTTCATGTTCGGTCATCGGGCGTGGCGAGTCTGGTTTGCTTGACGTAACTTTCAACGGAAAAGGCCAACAATACTGATATACTGGAGGATCAAACTTTAAAGACAGTATATCGATCTCACGAACCGAATGTTGCGGGAGTTAGCCATGGTCAAATACGCGTTCACCGTCGTTACGTTGCTTGCTTCGTCGCTGTTCGTTGCAGCCGCACAAGAAGACGTGAAGCTCAACGAAGATCGCTTTCTTGAATTGATGCAGACCATCGTCCCTGTTGAGAAGTCCACATCGATCGATTGGCAGGTGGACTTGTTAGCCGCCCAAAAAGTTGCCCTTGAGCAATCAAAGCCGATCTTCATTTGGTCGATGGATGGCCATCCGCTGGGTTGCACCTGAAACAATGGAATCGTCGACCGTGAGTCGAATTTTACGGATCCGGAAATCATCAAAATGCTGAAAGAAAAGTTCGTCCCAGTCGCTATCGACCAGTGGTACGAGCGCCGGCAAAAAGATGCCAAGGGAGATTTCTATCGAAAGATCGCCGGGCAGGGTCCGCGAAACAATTTTGAGCAAACCACACAGGGCCACTACGCCTGTACAGCAACTGGAAAACTTCTGAGCTTCAACAGCAATCACGAGGATATCAATCGCGTCAAAACGATGATGCGGAAGGCGATCGAAGATTTTGATCCGGCTTCATACGAGGGTGTTGAAGCCATCGAAGCCGCCACGCTGGATTCCAGTTTTGATTTACACCCACCCAAAGATGGCCTGGTATTGCGAGTCCATTCGAAGATTCTAAGTGGCTACGATGAACCAGGAAACAAGCGTGAATCCTCGTTTCAGAATTCCATTGGTCAGGACAACGCCTGGATTCAAGCTACCGAAATCGAAGCGCTGATCAAAGTTGCACGCGAAGGCGGTGTCATTCCTGCGGCAATATCGCATCGAATCGCCCGCTTTCACTTGATCGACAACACACGCGGCGAGCCACCTCGATGGACTTCCGAAGAGATCATGTCCATCGCAATGGAAATCAGCAATGGCGTCATTGAAGGTGACGTCAAGCTATCCACTGCGGACGGAAAACGCGGCTATGAAGCCAAATTGTATGGACGCATCGAAACCAGTGACGACACGGTAACCCGTTTTGACCTTGTTGCCGACGGCAAATTCTGGGGTCAAGGCAGACACACCAAGTGGGCTCCCAAAGGAAAGTTTCCGCTGGCGATTACGTTTAGAATGGCCGATGGTTCCGCGCTGCTCGATAGCGTGCCTCCACATGGAGTCAAAGGCTGGGTTGCTGGATACTACAAGGCTGAGCAACAGTAATCGCAAGCCAGTTTCGAAAACGCTCTTCGCCTTCTATCAAAATCGTTTGCTGATACTGGCGACCACTTTCAAATCCCGGCACGCAACTATCGGCTAAGTCCAACACGGCGTCTTGCCTGCAAGCAGCCATCTCCACCCACTTCGAAGTGGCCGCAGTTCTTTGGTCGATTTTCGTAGTGGCGACAGCGATAAGGAGTCGTGGCCCCATCACCGTCGAGCGCGACGCAAATGCCATCCGGTCGCGGCACGCAATGCGATCCATCATCACGCAGTTGCACCAGTTCAGGATGTAGCTGCTTGAACGGGTCGTCTGCCGTGACAGTCAAAAGGTCGAATCCTTCACGGCAGCATGCACCACATGAACCACAGTCTTCGATCGAAAATTTTGGTTCCCATTTTTCACAGGCCTGCTCTGTCGCTTCAACCTTTGGAGCAGCTTCATCGAATTCCTTGTGCTGACGGCAAGCCAATCGGGAATCTTCGAGGATGGACCACGCACAGTCCCCGCACTTCTGGTCGTTCGCGTCAGACAATAGCGAACCCAATCGATGACGCGCCTGTGTGGTGTTCCAAAGCGAACTTGCCTCGGTCGAACTACGAACCGCGTCCGCGATCGCTGCCGTCGCCGAAAGAGCTCGCTTCAGCACTGCATCGAACGGTTCTCGCCGCGACAGAAAGTGCCCATCTTGTGCCAACAGAATTGCTGGATCATCTCCATCAAGAAGCGGATCCTCGGGTAGCGATTCCCAGTACGGTCGCCAGTCAGTGGTTACAGCCATAAACGGCCTTAGACCATAGGGGCGTGAGAGTGCTGCTTGCAAACGAATCGCGGCGTACTCGTAAACCAGATCGCTTTCGTCGACATTGGAAAGCCCCCAGTCTTCCAGCAACTTGCCGCGTCTGCCTGCGATCAACCAGTGGCAGATTTCGTGGAATATCATCTGTGCCAGGCAATCATCAGCGTCGAAGTCCGATTCTTCCGCGATAGTGAGTGTCCCTTTTCCATCGTACGACGCAAAGGCATCCTTTGAACGCACCACTTTTAACCCCAGATCCGCGGCGGCGCGCACCCAGATCAAATCGACAGGGTCGTCGTAACGATGACCAATAGAACGCTCAAACATGAACAGCTTCGAAAGAATGGCAACTGATTTACAAGAGTTGTTTATGCCACGATTTGGGACTTTCGGAAAGTCATCTTCGAAATGAT
>CAYUNP010000029.1:0-39223 GCA_964446085.1 uncultured Pirellulaceae bacterium | reverse complement strand
GCGACACGAACTCCATCTATCTCGGCTATTCACTCGCTTGCGCTTCGGGCTTGTATTGAAGTACCGGCGAAGGTTGTCAGTCATTCAATGCCATTTCGATCCTGAGCTTCGAGGGTATATTCGATGGCTTTCTCCAATTCGTTGACCGTATTGATCCAACGGCAACTGGTTCCCTCAGTCCAGTATCGCTCTCGATTCGGATACGTGGCTTTCAGTTTTCGAGTGCACCAAGCTTTGAACTGAGAAGCGACTTGATCGGGTTTGTATCCAGATGCGGCGACAACGACGTGAGCATGATTGGAACGGACATTGATCGCATGAAGATCCCAGCCACGGAAGTCGCAATGATCACGAATCGTTTGCTCAACAAGTTCCCGATCCGCTGCCGACAACAAAAACAGATCTTCCTTCATCCGAGCGTCAGCCGTTTCCACCAGGAGGGGGTTCGCTGGAAGGTTTTCGAATTCGCCTTTACGATTCCAACCTCGATCATCACCCGGCAACCACGTTCCATACGTGGTCCACGTAAGAAAGTACCCAATCGGTTCGCCAGTGTTGAATTCGCCAGCCATGCACTCAGTGTACAGAAAATGCAAGCCCGAAGCGCAAGCGAGTGAATACCAGGCTGAATTGAGTTCGTGTTACCAATAATCGAGGTGTGCTTCCAAAACATTTCGCAGAAAGAGCTAATTTCTCATGGGCCAAACCGTGTTCCATATTCACTCGCTTGCGCTTCGGGCTTGTATTGGAAGAACTGTCTTCTTGTTATTTCTGATTGTCAATTTTCTCGAGTCTCGACAAGTACTCCTCAGGAGGATTTTTATTTAACGCCCGATAACACTCGATAAGAGACCGAAGAGTATCAGCATGATTAGGGCGAGTTTCGACTGTCAATTCATAAATCTCAATGGCATCCTGAATTCGATCCATTTGCTTCAGAGCAGTCGCCTTGGTGTGTAGAAACTTCGACTTTTCTACAGGACTTAAATTTTCCGGGAGAACCTGAATCGCCTCATTGATCAACTGCAACGCTC
Source organism: uncultured Pirellulaceae bacterium (assembly GCA_964446085.1). Taxonomy (GTDB): domain Bacteria; phylum Planctomycetota; class Planctomycetia; order Pirellulales; family Pirellulaceae; genus Mariniblastus. Next base: position 38,189 of record CAYUNP010000029.1, on the reverse strand, counting down.
GTTCCGGGTTACGTGCATCGTCTGGAGCGACAAGGTAAGAATAGGAAAGGTTGTTCAGGATTGCCGGATCGCGAGGCGACCTGGTTCGAGCTCGCTCGTAAAATTGAGTTGATTCGGCGAATTTTTTGTTGAGTAAAGCATGGTTTCCGAGCTGGTTGAGCACTGAAGCCGGAGCCTGAGTGTCAGCAATCGGATTGTAAACGGTCTTGGCTTCCGCAGCGATTTCGAGGTTGGAGGAAAACCCGAGCCTGGCAAGAGATTGCATTGCAACTTCGTTCTGCGGATGATTGCGGAACGCTTTGGTGTTCAGATCAAGCAGCTTCTTCTGGGTTGCTGGCGGGAGTGAATCGAAGGGGGCTGTGGAGGCAGCTACTTTGCCGGCCCAGGTGATGTAAGTACTGGCCAGCAAGCGTTGCAGAAACACGCGTCTTGGACCGCCTTTGGAATCTGATGCGTAAACCTCGATCATTTCTTCATGGCGGGCTTCGGCGTCTTCAAATCGTTCAAGCTGCTGAAGCGTACTTGCGATTCCTGTTTCGATAACAATCCAACGACGATCGTCAGTCTGATTTTCTTCCTTGTCCGCCAAAACCTGAAAACTGGCCAGGGCCTTTTCGTATAGAAGCTGATTTCGGTCTTCGCGTTGCATTAACCTGTTAAGGCCGGCCATCTGGCGGTAGTAGTTCGGGTTTACTTCAAGGAGATCTTCGTAAACAGTGTAGGCTTCTTCGTTTCGTTGTAACTTGGCAAAGATCTTCGCTTGCATAAGCTGAGCGCTCAAATCTTCTTCGTTATGTGTCAGAACGTGATTCACATGGGTGAGCGCAATCTCAAGATCGCCAGCAGTTCCACCGTTGGCATTTTGTTCAAAATAATGATTGGCCAGGATGAGACGAGCCGGTGTGTAGCCAGGAGCATCCAGGGGAGCCAGTTCATTGAGGATGCTCAAGGCCTGGACCCGATCTCCGCTGGCCGCAATAAGTTTGGCCAGTTCAAATCGGTATTTCTCTTCTTCCGGTTTAAGTGAAATCAACTTGTCGAGATGTTGCCTCTGAACTTTTTGCAGCTCAAGCAATGTCGTTCGATCTTCTTCAGATACCTTCTGCTGGGCGATGCCTGTGGCAGGTGATTGTCGATTCAGATTCTGGATCTGTTGTTGTCTGGCGAGATTCCTGTTGAAGGCGACAATGTCAGCCGTAGCTTTCTGATACTTGAGTTCGTGTTCCTCATAGGACTCCTCCTGGTCAGGCAGTTGCACGCCCATAATCGCCGTGATCATAATCGTGGCCATCAACTGAGCCGGAACAACCGAATACACTGGCTTGTCATGAACGGAAAAGAGACGCCCAGAACACGTAACCAGATTGTTAAGATATTGGAGCAGCATATTCATGGTCGTATTTTCCAATTTGGACGACAATTCAAAGACTTGGCGCTGACTACACGCGGTGAAAAACTGTTTTATATGTTATTGACTTCTTGTGCCGATAGCCAGTGTGAGTAGTTCAGGACTGAAGAAGAATGAGTTGAACGAATGCTTGACCCAGTATGCCACGACAAGCGTGAATGGCACCCGCAACTCGTATTTTACCCTGTCGAATTACTGTAGCCGCTTAACGCAAGCATGAGGCATGTCGCTTGATCTACTGACAGGCTACTAATCCTTGATGACTTCGTTCTCGGAGTTCGCCCATTCGGCCATCGAGTTGTCGTAGAGTCGAACATCTTCATAGCCGAGCAACTGGGTCAGTACGAACCATGGGGGTGCCGCGTGCAGACCTTCGTTGCAATAGGTGACGACGCACTGGTCCGGTTTAATACCTGCGTTTGTATAAAGCGTTTTCAGGTCTTCGATTGACTTGAAACGACCATCTGATTCAAAGTTGTCTTTCCAGAATACATTCACCGCATCAGGAACATGTCCTTTCTTGGCATGTGCCTTTCCGGTGTGAAAGACTTTTCCGGGAGCCTTGCCAGAGTACTGATCCGCAGGTCGCCCATCGATCAGTTTCATTTTTGATTCACCAAGGTTTGTCTTGATAAAATCCAGTTGAACAAGCAAACCTTCGTTTACCTTGGTAACTTTGAAATCTGAGGAATCGGGAATCTTGCTGGTATTCGAAAGTTTGAAACTTTCCTGCCATCCGGCAATTCCACCATCGAGAATCTGGACTTTCTCGTGCCCATAAAACTTCAGACTCCAGAACAAACGTGTCGACAGCCGGCTGCTAAAGCGATCGTAAATGACGATCCTCGAAGAGTTCACAACACCAAGTCTGCTCATCAACTTTTCAAATGCTTCCTTGTCAGGATTGCTGTAAAGTTCGACATTTTTGGGGTCCGTCATGTCTTTGGTCCAATGCAGACTTCTGGCAGTGGGAATGTGACCTTTTGCAAAGTCTTTCAGATCGGCTGAAGGTTCAAGAACAATCAGGTCTTCGGTGTCTGCTTTGATAAGCTCATTCAGTTTTGCGGCATTGATCAGGACCTCAAGCTTGGCGGCCTTTGAATCAGTTTCCTGAGTCTGGCTGGGCGTCTGCGTTTTGTCGGATACTTTTTGGGCATCCAACAAAGGTGTATCCCCAAAGTAAACGAAGACAAAAATGAGAACGAGAAAGTACCTGGAAGACGCACGCCGTCGACTTGTGTTCATATCAAACTGCTTGCTCATCGAAGACCCATCTTTACAGCACGGAAATTCACAGTTCACTTGTTCGTGAACTGGTTCTGGTTTTAGATCCTAACAGTTTAAGAGTTTTGTATCAAGAAACAGGGCATTGTTCGGCATTGTTGGCTCCTTTTCCTGAGGTGATTTGAGGCAGCGCGAGACTCAAAACCGGATGACGAACAGATTCAGGAGCGATACACTACTGCCATGTTTGAACTTCGATGCACTGTCCGCGACTGTAAGCTCGCTCTAATTCAGAATGAAAAGACCCTTCGCTGTGATGTTGGTCATAGCTTCGATCGCGCGAAAGAAGGTTATTGGAATTTGACACAGCCTCAGGACAAAAAATCAACGAATCCGGGTGATGCTGATGAGTCCGTCCTGGCACGTCATCGGTGGTTGCAGCGAGGTCATTCGGAAGAGTTGGTCAAGTCATTGAAGTCATGCATCGACAATCAGCAACAGCCAGGCCAGTCGCATCATCGTGTGCTTGATTTGGGTTGCGGCGAGGGCTCTTTTGGTCCAGCTGTTTTTCCGTGCAACGCTGCAAGTTATTGCGGAATTGATCTTTCGCGGAAAGCCATCAAGCTTGCGTCGCGAGGTTGGCCAGAGGCGACTTGGGTGTTGGCAAACGCTGACCGGGGATTGCCTGTCGCTGACGCCAGCGTTCACCGAGTCATGTCTTTATTCGGTCGCCGACCGGTCACAGAAATCGAACGCGTTCTGACGGGCGATGGAATTTGCATCGTGGCGATTCCGGGAGAAGATGACTTGATTGAACTTCGCGAGCAAGTTCAACAGTCCGGGCATCGACGCAGTCGTTGGGAGTTGGTCGTTGAAGAGATGAAAGCAGCAGGTCTGGAGCTTGCACAACATGCAAAGTGGAATCAGCGAGTCGATTTGGGTGCTGATGAAATTGCGGACGCCCTCACGATGACGTATCGCGCGGCACGGAATTCACAAAAGTCACGCTTGGTCGGGATTGACCGAATGAAGGTAACCTTGTCGGCGGACATTTTGTTGTTTCGACGCAGCAAATAAAAAAACGCCCGAATGTCATCCATGCGGGCGTTGAGAATACTGGTTTTCCAGGTTTCCTAGAAGCCACATCCGCAAGATCGAGATGGAGCACGGAAAACACGTCGGAAAGACTGTCCGCCGCAGCATCCGCCGCCAGTTGAGAAGCTCTGAACTGGAGCAGAGTAAACTGGAGCAGAGTAAACCGGAGCTGAAGAGAATACTGGAGCCGAAGATACGACGCCACCGCCACCACAGCAGCTGCTTCCACCTGAGATAACAGATCCCTGAATTGGAGCAGAAGAGATGACAGATCCCTGAATTGGAGCAGAAGAGATGACAGATCCCTGAACTGGACCTGAAGTGATAACAGAACCCTGAACTGGAGCCGAAGAGAACGGCACTTCGTTACGGGATGCACTTCCAGCCGGTGCGCTGGAAATCGTCGGTGACGAAAGTACGCGAGATCCACTTCCCTGAGTAATCACTGGGCTTGGACTCGAAATTGTTGGTGCAGAGATAACGCGTGATGCGCTTCCTTGCGAGATGACTGGTGCTACGCTTCGAGAACCGCTCTGAGCGTTGCTTGTCGCCAGCATGCAAAACGAAGCAGCTACAGCGATACAGAAAATCGTAATCTTGGAGGACATGTTTTGACCTGATTTTAAATCGAAAAAGGGGGTTGGTTAATACCACGATGGTACGTGCGAACGGATCGACTGTTCAACCAGCAAAGCATCAGGTTGTAAGATGGCGTACCAGCATTGACGAACTGTTCGATTAATGAGAGGCAGAATACCCTATAAATCTGCCCCGTGTAACGATAGGACCTGCGTCTTTCGGGGATAAATTAGCAAAATTCCCAACAACTTTCCGTCTGTCGAAGAGACCACTGGGGCGCCGTGCCATACGTTTCGGTCTCCATTGAAGTCGATTACATCCCAAAGATGTTTCTTTTCGGAGGCGGGTTTGATCGAGTCGGCACCAATGGAAAGATGAAAGCTCACGTTTTGCTCTTCAGAACGACGAACAACAAGGCAGTCGACGGGTGAATCAAAGCTGGCACAATCTTCAGGAATCCTGAACGCGTCGAAATTCCCGGCGAGCTTTATTTTGTGAAAAGCCAATTCCTGTTCGTCAGCGGGCTCGAGCGCATCTGTTGAGATTTGTTTTCCTCCAACGGTGAGCTTGAACGAATCGTCGTCGTTTGCTGTCTGCACAATGTCTGCCGGAAGCAGGACTTGTTGCTCACCTTTTTTGCTGATCGCAACGCCATTGTATTGCGCTTTTGATTCCTTGCTGCCAAAGAGCCTGCGAGATTTCCAGGTCGCTTTGATCGGAACAGCACCGCGTAGTGCAACCTGGGTCGTTTCGTAACTGTTGGCTTTCGTGAGCCAGTCATCCTGTGAGGCGGCATGTAGGGTGAACACGTCGCCGGGAGCAACAGCTCTGCCCTGCCCTGGCGTGATCATCGAAACGCCGCCACGCGCCAACGTTTCAAGCGATTCGGTGTCGAGGTTGAATCCTCCGTTGAATCCAAACTTGAAATCGAGATCCAATCCCGAACTTGCCCAGAATTTTGATTCGGAAGTTAGCAATGCCGTGTGCTGATCGAAGATTCGAACACGAACATCGACGTGACGAGCTTCCTGGGAAAGTGCCACATCGAGGACCGTTCCAACTTCGACGCCGCGGAACGTCACGGCGGAACCTTTGCTGACGCTGTACTTTTTTTCGCCACGTAGAATCAATTCGACACCCGAATCAGAAAGCGTATCCACTGGAACGTCGGCAAGGCCCTGGAACCTGTAGCGGTTTTGGAGAACTGTTCCTTCGGAATTTGGATTTGGCGAGACGCCGATGTACTTGTGGCCGATTGCTGTTTCGAGACCGGAGATCCGGGTCAGGCTAAGTTCCGGACGCACGATCCAGAAGCGGGTTCCTTCTTTTGACAATTGGGAAGCGGAAGGTTTCAGCAGAACTTCGACTTCCACGCCGTCGAGCGAATCATCAAGGTGAACGGATTCGACAGTGCCAACTTCGATGCCGCGATAGCGTACGGTATCTTCTGGCTGAAGTCCGTGTCCTTCGGGGAACTGAATGTGAATGGTGGTTCCTTTCTGTGGCATCGACCACCACAGCAATCCAGCTGACACCAGCAAACAGAGAATTGTCAGGATCCAGAGTTTTGAACCACCGAAGAATTTGTGGGCAGTTGAAGCGCGGGATCGAATTTCGGCAACAGGCGGAGTGTTCATGTTTCTTTCAAGGTTGTGGCGATTGGTCGTTGTGTTTCAATCACTGAAGGCACAACTACGTCTGTCAATCTTCCCAGATCGCATGGGGATCAAAACTTAGCGATGCCAACATGCTCATCGCGACACAAAACGTAAACGCAAAAATCGCTGGCCCAAAATGAAACTCAACCATGTCACCAAGTTTCACCAACATTACCAGGAACGCCAACAGCATCACATCCATCATGCTCCACTTTCCCAGGTGCTCCATCATTCGCAGTGTGAACGCTTTGTGTTTTCTGTGCAGCAGCTCAAGCCAGCTGAGCTCAATCAACAACACAATTTTGGTTAGAGGAAAGATCACCGAGAACAGCAATACGACGCCACCGACAAACCAGCTGCCATGGTGGAACAGTTCAATCGTTCCACCAAGGATGCTGCTTTGATGGCTCAACCCAAGTTGATCGATGCGCAGGATCGGCAAAAGTATCGCGGGCCAAAATAAAATGAAAGCTCCAATCGCTGCAGCCGCCGTTCGGCTGGCCGAGATTTCCCGTTTGGCAGGTTCGGTAAAACGGCTACCACAACGCGTGCAAACCGCCGCCTGATCGGGCTGATGTTGAGGAATCTCGTGGATCAAGCCACAGCAATGGCAAGCTTTTAACATGAACTTGGAATTCGGAATGCGGAATGCGGAATTGTGTTCTGTGTCATACTCTAACATTATCAAAATTGTTTTGTTGAAATACCATACGACTAGATGAACCACAAATCTGACGAATCTAATTCCGCATTCCACATTCCGAGTTCCGCATTGTGGATGCCTTATTGCCAAATGAAGACGGCAATGCCGCCAATCGAAGTCGAATCAACCGAAGGCGTTACGCTTCGCCTCAAAGACGGTCGGGAATTGATTGATGGAATTTCTTCGTGGTGGACAGCGTGTCACGGATACAACCATCCAAAGATTGTCGAAGCGATGATCGAACAGGCGAAGAAGATGCCTCATGTCATGCTGGGCGGTATCGTTCACGATCAGGCGATTCGTCTGGCGGACCGACTGGCGACATGTCTTGAGGGCGATGGCAACCGTGTCTTTTTAAGTGACTCCGGTTCAGTGGCTGTTGAAGTTGCGATGAAGATAGCGATGCAGCACTGGGCGAATCGTTCATCCAGTGGAAAAACGTCTCGCAATAAGTTCATCAGTTTTCAAAACGCCTATCACGGCGACACGACCGGAGCGATGAGTGTTTGCGATCCCGACGACAGCATGCACGCCAACTTCAAAGGTTTTTTGCTGGAACAGTTTCCGCAACCGATTCCCGAGACGGATGAACTTGAAGCAGCGTTTGATTCATTTGTCGGGCAGCAAAAGGAGCAGCTCGCGGCGGTGATCATCGAGCCGTTGGTTCAGATGGCCGCGGGTATGCGTTTTCATTCTACTGAGGCACTCCAGCGGATCGAACGCGTATGTCGAAAGCACGATTTGCTTTTGATTGCCGACGAAGTTGCGACTGGCTTCGGTCGCACGGGCTCGATGTTCGCATATCAACAGGCAGGCATCCATCCGGACATCCTGTGTGTCGGCAAGGGGCTCACGGGTTGCAGTGTTGGGCTGGCTGCAACGATCGCAACCGCGAAAGTCTACGAGCCTTTTCATTCTGATCGATGGGAAGCCGCGTTAATGCACGGTCCCACGTTTATGGGCAATCCAATTGCCTGTGCCGCCGCCAATGCGTCGCTGGATCTGTTTGAGCAGGAAGCACGTCTGGATCAGGTGTCGGCAATTGAGAGTAGTTTGCGTGAGCGTTTGGCGGTGCTTATTGACTGCCAGAACGTTGAATCGGTGAGCTGCCTTGGTGCGGTCGGCGCGGTGCGGATGGAAAACGAAATAGATGTTTCCAAGGCCGTCGCAGGTTTTGTCGATCAGGGCGTTTGGATACGCCCGATCCGCGATTCGGTTTATCTGGCTCCAGCCTTCACGATTGAAGAAAGTGAACTCGGAAAGCTCTGCGATTCAGTCGTTCAGTTCGTCGCTGGATTTGATTGAAAACCGTGGCTGCGGCGTCTCGCCGCAGTGATTCGAAATCGCCCGATCCGCGATTCGATTTGTATCTCCAGCTTCCACGGTTGAAACAAGTGAACTCGGAAAGCTCTGTGATTCAGTCGCTCAGTTCGTCGCTGGATTTGATTGAAAACCGTGGCTGCGGCGTCTCGCCGCAGTGATTCGAAATACTGCGGCGAGACGCCGCAGCCACAATCCTAGCGCGCCCACAGAATGTTGCCGCGATTTCGTGGCGGAACGCCAGTGATTGCTGCTCGCTTTTGTTCCTGTCGAATCACATAGCTGCGATGCAGATTCGAACTGTAGCCTGTCGCTGGTTGAGGAACTCGCTTCTTGACTGGCCGTTGCGAATAGCTGCGATTCAATACGGGCGAGTAGTTACTCGAAACCGTCGGACGACTTTGGAACAGTCGGCCAAACAGTCTCTGTGCCTGCGCCTCAGTCGAAGCACAGCCGAAGATTGAAATAGCCGCGACAATGATTGCAATCTGTTTCATGGGATGGTCCTTCGGTTGGGTTCGGAATGAGTTGCAGCCAATGGGACGTTCGGTTACCCATGTTGTTACTTCGAAAAAAGAAAATATTTGACATCGCGAAGAAACCACTCGAATTTACGAGTCAAACGGCCTTCGATTCAGTAGCGGCCAAATCTGCTATCAAAAGTTTCACCACCTTCGCCAAAAACTCGTAGTCCAGAGTATCCGGCGTGTCGGTCGGTTGGTGGTAATGAGGATTTCGGAATTCTGACGTGTCAGTCCACATGAAAGCTGGGTAGCCAGCGTCCCAAAACGGAGCATGGTCACTGCGGCGGAGATCTTTGAAAATCTTCTCCATGCCCATGGGAACTTGCAAGCCAAGCACTGGCAAGTCATCGACAAACGTAGTCGCTGCCTGAACGATGTCAGGCAGCAGGTGGTTGGACTTCCGATTGGCAACGATCGCCAAAAAATCTCCAGCCGAACGAGCGAGTTTAACCGGGATGCCTTTGGGTAATCGTTGAGAGCCTTCAGTGTGATCGCAGAAGCCAACCATTTCCAAAACGTGACAGGCGGTGACATCAACTTTTTCGGGCACAATAAAATCGTCAACGAAAGAGCGACTTCCTTTGAGCCCTTCTTCCTCAAGGTTAAACGAGGCGAAGCAAACGGGGAGACCCAGGCCTGAAACGGCTTTGGCACAACCAAGCATTGCTGCAACAGCACTTCCGTTATCGTCGGCTCCTGGTGTTTGTGGCACGCTGTCGTAGTGAGCGCCGATAATCGTGACGGGCTTATGGCGGTCGAACTCGGTCACGATGTTGTCGTATTCGCTTTGCCGAAAAGTCCTGTAGCCGAATTCTTCAAATTGCGATTCGATGAAGTTCGCCGTTTCCCGATTTTGCTCTTGCTGAGCCGTCCATTGACGAGGCTTTGAGATCTTTTCGACGATGCCACGCAGCCAATCGGCATCCACACCGTCCATCAGCGACTTCGTTTTTGAGTCGACTTCTGCAGGCTTCATCGATGTTGAGGAAATCACGCGCATGGTTACTTTCGCTGCTTGAGGAGTTTTCTGGCACCGGCGCAGTCGCCTGCGAAAAGCGCATTCGCGATCGCATTGGCAGATTTTGCATTGGACTGACGAAGTTTGAACAACATCAAAGGCAGTTCAAGATCTTCCCTGGTAAACTTCGCAGCGGAATTCGTATCGATCAGATGCTCCAGGTACCCAAAGCCAAATTCATCAGTCGGTTCGATGATCGTGCCTTCGCCGAAATCATTCCATGTTGCGATTTGGATTAGCGGAGCCTTCGTAGCTCTGGCCATCGACAGCGTTTCACGAAACGTCTTGCCTTCTCGGTGGGCAATGAATCCGCGGCTGTCGTGCACTTTCGCTTCGGCGTAGATGTCCTGGAAACCAGGGAAAGCTGTCGGGATGAGTCTGCGTTTTGTGGTGTGAGCCGATTCCAACTTCGATTTCCACTCCTGCACCGGAATTTCTTTGCCGCCAATCGCTGGTGGCCAGGAGAACGCCCCATCAAGGTCAAACTTGTCCGCCAAAAACGACAGGCCAAAAACCAGCGGAGGCGATTCCAGTTGCTTCGTGACCTCGTTCCACGCCTCCGGCTCAAAGTGCTGCGGTCCAAAGATCAGTAAAATTGGCTTTCCATCGAGCCGCACCCATGATTGATCGCTAAAAAAATCGGCGGCCATCTTTTTGAATTCGGTGACTGCTTCTCCGATATCTTCCGACGTTTTAATCTCCTTGTCGGTGATCATGTGTTTGATGGTTTGATCTTCGTAGCAAAAAGTGAACGTGAGTCCTGCTTTCTTGAGCCACGGAATTAAGGCGCGTGTGTTGCGATTGATCATGGCGTAATCACGAAAGTCGCGGTTGCCATACCAGTCAATAATGACTCCGTCGATGCCGCTGAGCTTCATCAGCAAGACGTGATATTCGAGCACGTGTGGATCGGCCGAATCGTAGGGTCCGATTTGCGGATAGTGGTGAGAAGCGATTTCACGCTTTCCGGTTTCGTCGACTTTGGTTGGATCGAAGTGGTTCATCGTCCAGTGCCAACCGAATTGATTTGCTTCAGCGTCGACGGTGTACCACGGCATGTAGTGGACCAGGATCTGTTGTTCGGGTTCGTCTGCCAACGTGGAAGATGTGAGTAAGAGAGCCAGTACAAGCCCGAATCGCAAGCGAGTGAATGCCGCGCGCAAAGATCGACTATTCACTCGCTTGCGCTTCGGGTTTGTATTGAGGCGACCGCTAAAACAACCCGCCATCCCAATCACCATCTTCTTCAGACGCACTGTCCAATTCTCCCTGCAACTCATCCGCCTCTTCGTCTGAAACTTCTTCCATCGTTGCCGAGTGATCAAACGGCCTGGTTACAGCCTTTCCGTTCTTGTCGACTTTCACCAGCAACTCAATCCTCGCCTTGGCGTCCTTGAGCGAATCGTGACAGCTGCGAAGATGCTTCACGCCGGCTTCATATTTCTCCAGCGATTCACTCAACGGAAGATTTCCTTCTTCCAAATCGCCAAGAATTTCCTTCAGAGCCTGTAGCGACTTTTCAAACGATACGGCTTTCTGCGCGGTCCCTTTGGTGTCCTTTGCGACCGCTTTCTTTTTGGTTGAATTCTTTTTTGCCATACCTTCAGGATAGCAAGACTGTCCTCAACTGTCAGGTCGCCATCGCCAGGCCGGGCAATTGCCCCCTCATCGAACCGCTGCTGCTGCGGTACATTGTGGTTTTTAAGTAAGCTGCCAAAAAATATCGACCAGCCAATTATGAAGAACGACATCAGCGCCAATATTCGTATGCTCGGAGACCTGCTCGGCGAAACAATCGTCTTCCAGGAAGGGGAAGCAGCATTTGAGCTCGAAGAAGAAATCCGCTCGCTGGCCAAACAGTGGCGTTCTGGCGACTCCTCAGCTCAGGATCGGCTCGCCAAAGTCATGCCGCGGCTGATCGAAAACCTGGACCTTTCCGAATCGACCCTCAAGGCTTTTCTGACCTACTTTCAGCTGATCAATCTTGCCGAAGAACACCAACGTGTGAATGTGCTTGATCAGCGAGCTGAAGAAGCGTTTGATACCGGTCAGCCAATGGATGAGACGATCGCTGCGGCACTTGAAACGTTGAAGGCCGAAGGCGTCAAACCGACTGACTTGCAGAAGTTCTTTCAGTCGATGGAAATTGTTCCCGTCTTCACGGCGCACCCCACAGAGTCCAAACGTCGGACCATTCGTGAGATTTTGCGTCAAGTCACCGAGCTGATTGCGAATGTCAATGATGGGACCGTTCTTTCGAAAGAGCGTGCCCGTTTGCGCGAATTGTTGCACGACTATATCACGTTGCTTTGGCAAACGGCAGAGACTCGCCAGCGCCGTCCAACGGTCATGGACGAAGTTCGCAACACGGGACTGTACTTTTTCGAGCACACGCTTTTTGATTTGGTGCCGCGAATCTACGAAGACCTCGAACAAACGCTTAAGGAAACCTGGCCTGATGGAAAATTCGACGTGCCCAGCTTTCTGAGCTACGGCACGTGGATTGGTGGCGACCGGGACGGCAATCCTTTCGTTACGATCGACACAACGATTGAGGCGCTCAAGGCACAACAGAATCTTGTGCTCACAATGTACCTTCGCGAAATCGATGGCATGTACGAACTGTTTAGTTGCAGTGCGTCACGGACAGGTTTCAGCAAGCCGTTGATGGAGAGCCTCGAAGCGGATCGCGAACTTGTGGATCCTTCGGAGTACGAAGTGCTGGATCGTTTCGATGATGAGCCGTATCGAAAAAAACTGGTCATGATGTATCGTCGTTTGAGTGCGACGCGTGAATCAGTTGAGTCGACGTGGTCTGGTACGCCGGCTCCAAAACGGGCTTACCCGAATGCCGAAGAATTTCGCCGGGATCTGGAGCTGATTCGCGAAAGTATGCTCGACAACAAAGCCTGGCGATTGGCACAGGGGCGGTTGGAACGCCTGATCCGGGCGACTCAGGTTTTTGGTTTTCATCTTGCTTCGATGGACATTCGGCAACACGCCAAAACCCATCGAGCAGCGATGACCGATTTGCTGTCTTCGCTTGAAGTCTGCGACAACTATGACGAACTCGAAGAGAGTAAGCGAATTGAAACGCTGACGAAGTTTGCCAGCGATGGCGAGATGAGCTTCGATGCCGCATCGGATGATCAAAAGGTGGGCACGGCGAAGTTGCTGGATCTGTTTGCGACCGTCAAACAGGCTCACAACGTCATGGGTGAATCCAGCATGACGACCTACATCATCAGCATGACCGAAGGTGTCAGCAACCTGATGGAGATTCTGTTGTTCGCGAAGAATGCCGGATTGCTGGGCAAACTGGACATCGTTCCGCTGTTCGAAACGGTTGATGATTTGATGGCGGCGCCGGAGATCATGAAGAGTCTTTTCGCGAACCCTGTTTATGCAGAACATTTGAAAATGCGTGGCGATCAACAGCAGATCATGATCGGCTACAGCGACAGTAACAAGGATGGCGGCTTCATGCGAGCCAACTGGATGCTGTTCACGGCTCAGCGAAATATGGCGCTGGCCTGTGCAGAGTCCAATATTCGGATGACGTTGTTCCATGGCCGTGGTGGTTCGCTTGGTCGCGGCGGCGGTCCGACCAATCGGGCAATTTTGGCTCAGCCAACTGAATCCGTGCGCGGCAGGATTCGCATCACCGAACAGGGCGAAGTCGTCAGTTCGCGTTACAGTGTTCCCGCGATCGCGCGGCGGCACCTCGAACAGGTACTTCATGCAGTTTTGTGTACCACGGGTAAGCGGCCTGAGTTTGAAGGCCTTGCTGATTGGTCGGAAGCCATGGACCAGCTCAGCACGGTCGCCTGGAAAAAATATCGTAGCTTGATCGACCACAAGGACTTTCTCAGCTACTTCCAGACGGCGACGCCAATTGACCAGATCGATCAGCTGAACATTGGTTCCCGTCCATCGCATCGCCGCGTGACTCGGACGCTTGACGATCTGCGAGCGATTCCCTGGGTCTTCGCGTGGACTCAGTCACGAGCCAACGTGCCGTCCTGGTACGGGATCGGCACGGCGTTTTCACAGTGGCTTGGCGACGACGCGGACGGTTCGCGCCTGGCGATGTTGCAAACGATGAACAAGGAGTGGCCGTTTTTCCGCACGATGCTGGCCAACGTGCACTTGGGCATGGGGCGAGCCGATATGGAGATCGCGGGAATGTACGCGAAGCTGGCCGATGCAAAAGTCGCCGACGCGATTTTCAGCGACATCAAAGCCGAGTTTGAACTTAGCCGTGAGATGTTGTTGAAGGTGACAGGCACCGAAGAGATTCTGGAAACTGAACCGTGGTTGCGGCACAGCATCAAAGTCCGCAATCCTTATGTCGATCCGATGAATTACATTCAGGTCGCGTTGTTGAAGGAGATTCGCAGCAACCCTGAACATCCTGATTTGGAGAAGCTTCAACGCTCGATCGTGTTGTCGATCAACGGGATTGCAGCTGGCTTGCAAAACGTGGGCTAGCTACGTTTTACTCGTGAGCGCTATCAGCCTGGAAAGCTGAGCGACAATGTCGCTCGGTTCTCCGAACCGTAAGCGATTTGTTGGACAACGCTTGAAGTCGGGAAGTTAAAAGACGCTACGGCATCAAGAATTCTTCTTCAATGGGCACGTACTTCGTAGCCGAACGGATCAACGACCCCGCCGTCAGTCTTTCTACGCCATAGACTTCTGCACCGGTATCGAAACGCTGTTTGATCCGTTGTATCGCCAGGTCGAAGTCGCCATCTCCCGACGCCAAAACAACGGTGTCAACTTTCTCAGCCAACTCCACCATGTCGAGCGTGATGCCAACATCCCAGTCGCCTTTTGCGCTTCCATCACTGCGCTGGATGTAGGGTTTGAGTTTTACTTCGAAGCCGATGTCGCGAAGGATCTGTTGAAAGCCAGCCTGTTTTCCGCCGTCGCGGCTTTCGATCGCGAAGGCAATGGCGGCAACGACTTCGCGACCTTCCGTCACCGCAGACCAGAACGCGCTATAGTTGAATTTTCGACTGAACGCTTGCCGAGTCGTGTAGTAGATGTTTTGAACGTCAACGAGTATCGCAATTTTTTCCATTGCGTCATGGTACCCGAAACCTGGCCTCGGTTGCAGCTAAGTGAATGTTCGATAAAAAACACGACCAGGTGGCATAGGCCTGGTGTGCGATGTTCGGGACTCACTCGCTTGCGTTTCGTGCTTGTATTGAACTTTTTTCATACAGCTCAGCAAGCTTTAGCAACACTGGTTCGATCTTCAGCAGGAATTCGGACTCGTCCATTTTTTCTTTTTGCAAACGGATCTGTTCCAGTTCGGTTTCAAGTTGATCACGCGTCTTTCTGTCTTCAGCCGAGAGCGAACTTTCGACTCCGCGACGACTGAGAAACATTTGATTGGCAAGCAAACCGTCTGGTAGGCCTTTCTTCGGTCGGCGAGTTGCCCGAACCCCGTCGAACCAGGTTGCTGGCGTCCCTTTCGCGTCGCCGTTGTCATCAAGCAACGCATGCTCGGTTACAAGTCGATTTTCCTGTTGATAGAAATCGTCAACTCCGCGACTGGCGGCACAGAATGCTTCCAGTACAGAAGTCTGTCCGTCTTTGTCCAGGTCGATGGCAGGATCGTCGATCGATTCGGAAAGGTAACGACCAAAACGGGCGAAGTTGTATTCAAATTCGTTTCGCGTTGCCGTGACGATGATCCGGTTCCTGGCGCTCAACGAATTGATAAACGGACTGCTGCTGGATGAGCCGTTGAGAATCACCATTCGTTGTTTCAGTGGTTTCAGCCAGGACTTCAATTCAGCGACTTCGATATCCGGACCGTGAAGATTGAACTTGGTCCGTTTGCCATCAAAAGTTCCATGACCAATCATGACCAGCCACAACTCCTGCAGATTCGAGTCCGCTGCGGATTTTTCAATCGCCAGTTGAAGCTGGGTTTTCGATTCGTTTTTGTTGTCGTCCAGACCGATCATGGTCAGTTGTGTGTGGCTCGCTGAATTTTTCCACGCTTCGGCCCATGAACTGAACTGTTCTTTGAACTCTTCGCTGCCTTCCGTTCCTACGACCACGATCACGGCCTGATCCGGTTTGGTGGGCTCTTTGGTTTTGTCCTGAGCCAGCGAAATTGATGCGGACAATACACTGAACAGAATCATAAGCGCGATCAGTGAGCGGCAAGGCGCTAGCCGCCGGTAGCAGTGTCTCAAGCTCAACCATCGGCAACCGGCGGCTAGCGCCTTGCCGCTTACAAAAGGTGCATGTCGATTTCCGAACGTACCAAAAATATAAACGATGTTTCGTCGCATCATGCCAATCCCCACATTCTTCGAGCACCCCATTCGGCGAACAACAAACCGACTGCTGCAGCAAAGATCGACCAGCGATGCCACCACGGAATCGTTTTCGTTTCCGAGACCGGAACTTTCTTGCTGTCGAATCCAGCAGCGAACGATTGCAGGTTTGCGACTTCGATCAGTTCGCCCCCTGTTTTGTCGGCAATCTGCTGCAGGAAGTCGCGATTCGGTTGCAGCGATTCAAACTCGGCAATCGCCGGATCAGAAACCCAACCAGTTTCTCTTGTTTCAATCAACTCTCCATCAGGCGATTTCGCTGTCGCGACAATTCGGTAGGCTCCCGGTTCCCGCGACGAAAATTCAGCGACGTAGCTGCCGACTTTTCGCGAGTCCTGTTGCGAGGCGATCATGATTTCCTTTTTCGATGGCGTGATGACTTTCAGTTCAAGCTCCGCATTGAGCTGTGGCTTGAACTCTTCATCAGAAACGTTGACTCGAAGTTTCGTCAATTGAGACTGATCCACGTCGGGTTCGGCCAACACTTCGACTCGTCGCGGCGTCTCCGAGACCAACCATCGCAATGTCTGACGCCACGCCTTGTTGAGGTCTTCGTTTTCTGTCTCTGACTGGAGTTTCCAGCGCCACAGATCGCCGATCAGCATCGCGGCTGTTCGACCGTTGCCAAAACGCTGTACGACAAGCGCCGGATGCGTTTCGTCGTCGGCACCTGTTACGTTGGCAAGGATCGTCGCTCCAGGTTTGATGGATCGCGACATGCTAAGTGTTTGAAACGGCGGCATGGTTTCAATCCGGTTCAGTTCATCCTCACGAGTCGATTCGATCCGGACCCACGGTTGCACCCAGCCTTCACGTGTCAGTGCCAGGCGATAGTCCGTGTTTCCGGGCGACGACCGTTGATCAAGATAGACCGGCAGCGATTCACCAATCGGAGTTCGGTCGTAGCCGCCGCGAGCAAAGGTCGCGAATCCGCCAAGCATCATCAAGCCGCCACCTCGCAGGGAAACGAACTGCGAAAGCAATGTCTTTTGATCCTGGGTAAAGAAAGATGCTTCCAGATCGTCGATGATGATCGCATCGTATTCGAACAGGCCGGCGGCATCTTTGGGGAATCCGTCGCGAAGTTCTGCCTCATCACGCGTATCGAGCCGAATCATCACCGCTTCATCGTACTGTTCAGCGGTGTCATCTTTCTGATTGCCGAACCCGCGAAAGAGAGGGTTTGTCGTTTCGCCATGGCGACTGCGAAACGTGAACTTGGGTTCTTTGTTGGCGACGCGTAGCAGACCTACCAGATCCAGTTCATTGTCGTCCTTCAGGGCTCGACGCATGAATTTGTATTCCCAGTTCGGACGCCCCGCGATGTAGAGGACTCGGAATGGTCCCTTGCCGCGATCCACAACCACCAGTCGCCGATTGTTGACCAGTGTCGCTTCTCCGTTGTCATCTTCAAGCGAAGTTCCCTTTTCGAAGGCGCGAATTTCAAACACATTCACGCCGCGATTCCGGGGCTTGAGTTTGAATCGTACGGCGAACGATTTTCCATCTTCCAGGCGGCGGACTTCCTGCGATTCGATGACTTCGTCGCCCTGCCCCACCAGTTCAACGGTCACTGTTTTTCCGGCAAACTTTTGAGCGAGCAGTTCCGCTTTGATGGTGACCGGTGCCGATTCGAAATTTGTTTGCGAAGTCGTTACGCCGGTGATCGAGAGATCGCGAAGTAACTGATCGCCTCCGATCACAACGGGATAGACTGGAGGCAGGTTTTCCCAGTTGAATTCCTGTAGGTCAGGATTTGCTGATTCGTTGCCATCGGTTAACAGGATGATGCCTGCGGTCGGTTTGCCAGCGACGCGTTTTCCGACGGTCTGCATTGATTTCAGTATTTCACTGGCTCGACCTTTGGCAGCAAAGTCCTGAAAGTCAACGACGTTGCTGGCTCGTTCATCAAATGTGTATCGCCGGAGTTCGAAATTTCGTTCCAATTGATTCAGCCACGTTGCATCGGGTTCGAGCAAGGTCGAAAGTTGCTGTGCCCTGGAAACGGATTGTCCGATATCTTTCACGTCGAGACTTTGACTGGTGTCGGCCATCAGGATCAACGAATTCGCTCCGGGTTTGGCCTGTTCGAACTGGGTGACCGGCTCCAACAAACAAAGCACCAGCAATCCAATCGCGATCGCTTTGAGGACAGAGAGAAGTGATCCCCGGCCCGGACTGATCTGTCTGGAAAAATTCGACCAGAACACAATCGGAATCGCCAACAGCGCCGCGATCAGCCCTGGAACCCACCAGTGCATCGCATTGAAAGTGTCAGGCAACATCGCCAACAATGAATTGATCACTGGCCAGTCCCCAACTTCTCGTAGTATTTGCGAACCGCATTTTCATAGCGAGTGGGAACAGGTTCCTGGTTGAGCGGAACGAGCGTGTTTTTGGGATCACGTCGCAGGATTTCCTGGGTTACGCGGCTTTGCAGTTCAGCCAGTGGCTCGGCCAATTCAAGTTTGATTTTGTTCCAGTCCGGTTCTGGCGAGTGACGTTTGAGGTCCTTGCGAATGGCTTTGGCCTGATCACGAATTCGTGCGGCATCGGCTCGCAGATCGGGGTCGGCAATCATTTCTTCGACATCACGAAGACGATTGGACCATTCGCGGAAATCTTCGCCCGTGATGGGAGCAAAGTTTTGACCGTTGGCCGCACCAGTGATGCCGCCGAGCCGTCGGTTTTCGGAGGGTTCACCATCGAGTCGATTCCCACGACGGTTTGGTCGTTGCCCGTTGCCTCGCGGTTGGTCGCCCTGAGCCTCGTTTTGTCCGCCGCCGTTTTGAGCTTCACCGTCTTGAGGTTCAGCATTTTCACCGTTTTGGTTTTCAGCGTTTTCATTCTCTTCATCGTTGGGCTGACCTGCTCCACCTCCGCGCGGATTGTCAGGATTTTGTTCGCCCTGGCCTCTGCCTTGTCCCTGCTGTTCACCTTCAGGTTGTTCGCCGTCTTGAGGTTCTCCTTGCTGTTGGCCGCGTCCTCGCTGTTGGCCATCTTCATTGTCCTCGTCTCCTTCGCCACGCTCACCTTCCTCGCCGGCCGCGCCACGCTGGCCAGGTTCGCCTCGCTGACCGGGTTCACGTTCCTCGCCAGGTTCACCCTGTGATTGACCCCGCTGGCCGCCCTGATCTTCCGAATCCGGGTCCGACGGATCGTTTCGTTGGATTTCATCGTCAAGCTCGCGCGAAAGATTCTCGATCGTATCCCGCGCGACCTTTAAAGCTTCCGTTTCATCTCCGAGCACACGTTCTGCTGCTCGATCAATTCCTTCACGAAGTTCTTCAATCCCTCTCATCGCAGCATCGTGAATTTCCTCAGCATCTTCATCGAAGCCCCGTTCAATGGCGTCGGCCGAATCTCGCAAAGCACGATCGGGCCGCGACTGTTCGGATTCCCGATAAGTGTCGTAAAGTTCGTCCGCCAGCAGCGGTTCAAGTTCGTCAGCCTCTTCGATCGTCTCCTTGATTTGCTCTCGAAGTTCTTCCACCTCTTTTTGACCTTCCTTGATTCCATCAACCAGTTGTTGACGTTTGTTTTCTCCGCCAAGCCGATTGCTTTGTCGATCGTTCTGTTCCTGGTTGCGGAGTTTCTCTGAGAGTTCTTCCTGCTCGTTCTGTAAGTCCTGAGCCTGATTTCGCATCTGCCGCATCTGCTCATTGAACTGGCCAGCAGTCTGTTTTTGAAATTCGTCGCGAAGTTCTTTCAGTTCACGTTCGGCGCGTGTTCCCTCGTTAGCGGCCCTGGATAGGTCCCCCTGTTGCAACGCTTCCGAGGATCGCTGTACGTTTTCGCGAGCCTGCTCCAGTTGTTCCATTTGTTCTGTCTGCTGGGTCTGCGAATCTTCCATCCGTTCCTGAAGTTCGTCAGTATCTCGCAGAACCTGTTGCTGTTCCTCTTCCAGACGTTTTAGCTGTTTCTCAAGCTCTTCCTTTTCCTGTTCTGTTTCGGCTTCTTCGAGTGCCGATTGCAGTTCCTTGACGCGTTTGTTCAGGTCGTTTTGACGTTGCGCAAGTTCTCGCAGACGGCTGAGGATTTGTCGATTTTCCTGTTGTTGCTGAGCCTCTTCACTTTGTTCCTGGGCCAGTCGTTCCTCTTCGTAGCGGTCTTCCTGCTTAGTCAGTTCCATTTGCTGCAACTGTCGCTGCCGGGAAGCCTGCGAACTGCTCGATGACTGATTTTGTTGTTGTTGCTGCGACTGTTGAAGTCGAGTTTCACGTGCACGCATTTTCAAAAGCGTTTGCCAGGCCAGTTGTTGGCTGCTGATGGCTTTGGAGAGCGGTTCTGCCGATGGCGTTTCCTGAGCCGTTTGAAGTTGGTCGACGGAGTCGTTCATGATCGATTTGAGTTCATCGACCAGCGTTTTCGCCAGTTCATCGTTCAGGTTTTCGGCCAGTTCGTCGACTTGTGTAATCGCCGATCGCTGCGATTCCACCAATAGCGTGACGTCGCTGTCAAACGCTTTCGACAGCGAACCTTTCTCACGGCGTATCACTCGCCAGGTGGCATTGGTGATTTCTTTCTGAAGTTCAGCCAGTTCCATCGCCTGCTGGGCGCCTGCTCCCTGTTGGCCTTGCTGCCCTCCCTGTTGTTGCTGTTGGCGTTGTCCTCCCCCTTCGGCTTCGAAGAAGATCTCTTCGAAGCGACGAACTTCCGCGAAAAACATATCGCTTTCGGTGCGACGTGATTCACCATCGGGTCCAATGTCTTCTGCCCAAAAATGCCAGGCGACAAGTTGATCCGGTTCGGCTTTTAGCGACTCAAGTTCCAGCAAATGATCCATCACGTGACGTTTTTTGGCATCCTGATTTTTGGCCAGTTCGAGTTCACGAATTTCTCCGCCGCCGATCGACCACGCCAAGCCAGATCGTGACACTCCGAAGTCATCCAGAACCCAGGCACTCATTGAAATTTCTTCGACGGCGGAAACCGCCACGTCCCTGGCGGGCTCGAGAAGCTTCAACTGCGGTGGCTGATTTTCCAGCGCCTTGATCGTCAGTCGAGGGGGCGATTTGTTTTCACGTTCCTGTTGGTCGACCAGGTGCAGTCGATATTTTTCCGATTGCTCGACAACCAAATCGGTTTCCCAGAGAAGAGGATTGACCGCGTTTTGAGAAAGCTGCAGCGGCATGCCGTCTTCGCTCTCCGGGCGAAGCGTCGCTGATTTTACTTCCTTGTTCAGGTTGAAAAGCAGTTTCGCTCGGGTTCCTACGACTGCTGAAAACCGTCGTGTGTCCTGTAAATTTTTCTCGGGCAGGTTTGCGTATTCTGGATAGCTGAGTTGAACGTCAGTTCGAACCAGTCGCGGAAACTCGAAAACGCTGACGGAGTATTCCTTCGACGTCTCGTCTGCAAACTCGACACGATACGTCAACGGTTGATTGACTTGCAGGATTCGCGACGCGAAAACCGGATCGTCGAGACTCTTGGTCATCGAAACAGCGCGATCGTCGCCAGACTCGTTTGTGTAGTGCAACTCGGCTTCAGGAGGCGAATCATTGACGAACTCTGCCAGGATCAGCAAGTTCGTGCCGCGTTCAATTTCGGTGTTGCCGGGCTGGACGTTGCATGTCAAATCCAGCTTGACCGGTTCCTCGATGTCGCCGAAAAGATGGATCGAACTATCGAATTCCGGCGTTGGTAACTGCGACAACATGAAGCAAGCGGCTGTGATGCCGACCAGGCCAGTGATTGCTCCGAAGGATGATGAGAACAGTTTCCAGCCAGGAACGACGGAAGCCCATTTTTCCTGGAAGCTGTGACGAATCGCTTTTTGAATCACATCGTATTGAAAGAAGCTCAGTCCACCGGTTTGATCTGGAGTCTGTTCGATCGCTGTTAGCAAGACGGAATCCAGTTCTGGAAACTCTTCTTCGAGTCGATGAGCCATCGTTTCGGCACTGGGCATTGAGATGAAAGCCAACGCAATTGCGACAAGCGTTCCGATTCCCACCAAAGCTGAAATCCAGATCCACGCTGACGGAAGGTAAGGGTCGAGCGCAGATTGAGCCGATCGATTCAGTGCGTAAATCAGGATCCCAACGATCGCCAGCACGATCCAGGTGATTGCCAAAAACGAAATCACCAGCCGCCATCGCTCGCGTCGAACCACGGGTTGTAGTTGGTCGAGCAGTGCCGGATTGATTTGTTGTACGGTTGCATTACTCATTGGCAGTCCTTTGCTTGAAGGCGGACGTTGATTGAGACTCGAGTTCGCGGCAGTGGTCCGAATTCGCAAAGCGAAGAGAGCAAGTTAACGAGTGGCGATTATTCAACTTGAAACCTCCGCGTTTTCCTGGCTTCGGTTCTTTCGATCGGTTTTTCCCGCCAGAAATGATTCCGCGATGATCAACCCGATCGCGCCGAGCACCAGCCACTTCCAGATCTTCTGTCGATTTTCAAGTTCGAAATCCAGCAACTGTCGCTGCTGTTCGATTTCTTCTTCGCTTGTATTGTGTGTGCCAAGCTGGACTCCCAAAGCCGAAAGTTGATCAACCGGCATCAAGTCGATCTGGCTTTCCGAAGGATCGATGTTGACCGCGATTTTCACTTCCGCCAAATCCGAATCCGACGAGCTTGCAAAGGCGTAGATGCCAGGTGCAGAAAAAGTCTGGTTGCCCGAACCTTCAAGGAATTCAACATTGCCATCAGGAGCCACCAGTTGATCGTAACCTTTGGGTGTTTTGACGGTTTCGCCGACGATGCTGTTGGCTGCGACGGGAGCCGTTTTGGTTGCCAACTCGATCATTCGCATCATCAGAGGCAAAAACTTGCTGGACAAAGCCAGTTGGCTTTTGGCTGGCTGCCAACCCCAGCCCAAAACGTAGATGTCGCTTTTGTCGTTGGAAAGCTGGTGCCATATTGCGGGCGTGTCGTCATCGAACCGAGCCAGCACCTGAATATTGTCCGGCAAGTTCGGTCGGAGAAAATCCCAGAATCGAACCTCCGTGAAATCGTTAAAACGCGGACCTGAAAACGGTGCGAAAGCCGGGTGGGAAAAGTCAATGTTCCCCAGCATGGCGTAGCTGTTTCTGCTCGCCTTCCCGGATTCCTGAATGTCCGTGACTCCGGTCCACTTGCCCGTTGAATCGAGCATCGATTGATCCCACAGAACAACCAGCAACGTGACTCCTTGTTCCAGCAGTTTGTCGATCGATTGTTTTTCGTTTTCTGAAACCGGACGGGTCACGACCAGAAAGTCAGGATCGCCCAATTCGTTCGCGGCTGAGGAAGATTGTTGCCGGAGATCGAATGTGGTTGTTGGAGATTCGATCAACGATCGTTGAAAGTAATAAAGCATTCCTTCGGGATCGTTTGGCGATTCGTCACCGATGTATCCAATCGAGACCGTTTGCGTGGGCGGAGGAGTCGCAAAGAACCGGTTGTCAAAATCCGCATCGTCACCATTGAGCATCAGTTTGCTGGACGCAAGCGAAGTCGAATCGCGCGTGACTCGCAGGATTTTACTGGAGCCAGGAGGGACAAGAAACGGAATCGGAGGCAGCGAACTGTTTTCCCATGAGACGGAAAACTGATCGGAGGTTGAACCGGTCGAATTTCGCACCAGTACATTTTCGCGGATTTGCTGCGGGTCGCTTTCGTCGATGGGCAACAGTTCCAGTGTCGCATTGGTTCCCTCTTCGGTCAGGACCTGGTCGAATCGAACTTTCACCTGTTCTGGCCAGCGAAAGCTCTGCAGTGCGGCGGTGGATGATCCGGTTTGCATATCCGATATCACAACAACCTGCATCTTCGAAGCGGTCGAAACGGATTCATTGTCCTCGTCATCGGTGCCCGATTCAGCCTGGCTTTCCAGGAGACGGTTCGCAATGCCAACCAGTGCGTCACCCAGTTTTGATGCGTTCCAGGTCGGTTCGATCTTGAGCTCGCCAAATTTTTGTATCAGGTTCGCGGCGTCTGACTTCTTTATATAGTCAACTCGTTTTTCCAGCTCTGAGTCAAACGTGAAAACTGCGATTTCGTCGTTGGCATCGGCCTGGTCGATAACCTGCTTCAGTTTCCTGTTCGCCTGTTCCCACAAGTCAGCCCGTTTCATGCTGGCGCTGGTGTCAATCAGGACCGCTGTTTTGCGGCCAGGCACGTCGGAGAAATCGAGTTTCACGTTGTTGTTGAAAAACGGTCGCATGAAAGCGGCGGCAATCAGGGCAACGGCAGCCATCCGCAGTGCCAGCAACAACAGGTTGTCCAATCGACTGCGCCGTGTCAGCCTCGGCGGCGTTGGGCGCAGGAACATCAGCGAACTGAACGGAACTTCTCCTTTGGGCGTCCTGCGAATCAAATGGAATAGAAGCGGGCCGGCCAGGGCAAGGAAGCCCAGTCCAAATAGCCATGCGAGTGCACTCATCGGGATCCTCCGCCGCGCTGGTTCGGATTGGCGGCTGTCAATTGTCCGCGTTGGGCCTGTTGAGTCCGGGCTTGCAGAAAGTTAAACAGTGATTTTTGCACGGGGTCGGACGTTGATACTTCGAAGAAGTCGATTCCGTTTTCGTTGCAGAACGTTTTGATTTCCGTTTGATGTTCGGTAAACCGCTTTTGATAACCCTGTGCCACTGAACCCGGATCAACGTAAATCTCGCGACCCGATTCAAGATCAACAAACATCGAGGCTTGATCGAATGTTGAGAAATCAATTTCAGCCGGATCGAGCACGCGAAGCAAAACGATATCGTGTCCGATCGCTCTCAGGTAACTGAGCGGTTTCGTGATCGAATCAACAGGGACCAGCAGGTCGGATACCAGGACGATCAGTCCACGTTTTTGAATGGTGGCAGCGACCTGTTTGAGTGGTTGGCCGATGTCCGTTTCGTTGCCGCCAGTTGATCGTTCCAGAGCGCCAAGCAAATGTCTCAGATGTCCGGGTCGGAAGCGGGCCGGCAAAATCTCATCGATGGATTCGTCAAAGGTGATCAAGCCTACCGCGTCGCGCTGTCGAAACAGGAACCACGCAAGCGAGGCCGCAATCGTTTTCGCGTACTCGGATTTTTTGATGTCGCCAGAACCGAAACTCATTGATTGACTGAGGTCGACCAGTAGTTGGCAACGCAAGTTGGTTTCATCTTCAAAACGTTTGATGTACTTTCGATCGCGACGCGCAAGCAGCTTCCAGTCGAGGTGTCGCAAGTCATCGCCAGGGGTGTACTCGCGATAGTCGGTGAACTCGACGGAAAAGCCGTGATAGGGACTGCGGTGAAGTCCCGACATGAAGCCTTCGACGATCAGTTTGGCTCGAAGTTCCAGGTTCTTCAGCTTCAGGATGGCTTCGGTATCGACGTACGAATTGCCCGGCGCGTTGGCTGAAGAGCTTCCGCTATTGGATTTCGGATTGGTCGTTGTGTTGCTCATGTTTCAGATGAAAAGTTTGCATTCGATACAAGCCCGAAGCGCGAGCGAGTGAATCGGCAGCAAGTATTCACTCGCTTGCGCTTCGGGCTTGTATTGATAATTTATCCAGTCGGCTGACTTACAGTTTCGACGATACGATCGATGATCATTTCGACCGAGATGTTTTCGGCTTGGGCGCGATATCCGGGCAGGATCCGATGGCGGAGCGTTGGCAACACCAGCGATTGAATGTCTTCCAGGTTCACATGCGAACGGCCTTCGAAGAGTGCTCTCGCTTTTGCGCCCAGGATCAGGTTTTGAGCACCGCGAATTCCTGCTCCCCAGTTCACCCAGTCGTTGACGAATTCGGGCGTTGATTCGCGGTTGGGACGGCTGGCGTCGACCAGTTCAACGGCGTAGCGAACCAGTTCAGTCGCTACGGGAACTTTGCGAACGGTCTGATGGAAACGAAGGACGTTTTCGGCGTTGAAAAGCTTTCCAATTTTGTCCGACCCAATTGAGGTCGTTCGTTGCACGACTTCGATTTCATCTTCGATCGGAAGGTAATCCATGTGTACGTTAAACATGAATCGGTCAAGTTGTGCTTCGGGCAGCGGGTAGGTGCCTTCCATCTCGATCGGATTCTGTGTCGCCAGGACGAAGAACGGCTCAGGAAGAGCGTATCGTTTTCCAGCGGCAGTGACTTGATGTTCCTGCATCGCTTCGAGCAACGCGGCCTGGGTTTTGGGGGGAGTTCGATTGATCTCGTCGGCCAAAATCACGTTGGCAAAGATCGGTCCCTGGACGAATTGAAGTTTGCGACCGTCGAGCGAGTCTTCCAGGATCTCCGTTCCGGTGATGTCCGCGGGCATCAGGTCGGGCGTGAACTGAATTCGATTGAACTGCAGGTCAAAAATTTCTGCGATGCTGCGAACGAGAAGCGTCTTCGCGAGTCCTGGTGCTCCAGTCAGCAAACAGTTACCGCCTGCGAAGAGGCTAATGAGTAGCTGATTGATAACGTCCTTCTGCCCCACGATAACTTTGTTGAGTTCCGCATGGATTTGATCGCGGCCTTCACGGATCAGTTCGACTGCTTCGCGATCGGCTTCAAAGGTGTCAGTTTGTGTCACAATTTCTCCTGTGTCGTGTCTGCGGCGTCTCGCCGCAGTAATTGAATACCAACTGCGGCGAGACGCCGCAGCCACTTTTTAATGCGTCAGTGCATAAGTCACGATGTTGATTCCCAGCGGATAGGCATACGGCTCGGAATACTCTTCGAAGTAACCTGAGTCAGTCCCTTCCTGTTCCCAGCCGTCGCCAAGATCGGTGTTGTGGCAGATGACGGTCATCAACCTGCCGCTGTCATCTTTAATGCAGCGGTAGTGAGCTTCCTGGGCGTCCCAACGTTCTGTCCAGTTGCCGTTTCGATAAGCGTGAACACTTGGAATCAATGGCTTCTTCTTGATCTTGTAGACGATGTTGAAAACTTCGTGATCCAGGGGAATGTCTTCGATCGGACGATTTGGGAAAACGCGTTTCATTTCGAACGCAAAATTCGCCCACTCTGCTTCGCCCCAAAAATCGTCCACCATCAGGAACCCGCCGCGTTCAAGATAGGTTCTAAGTGCAACGACTTCGTTTTCGTCGAGCGTCATGCCGCCGGGTTCGATGATGTAAATAAACGGATACTTGAAAAGTTCTTCATCCGTCAGCCTCAGAATCTTGCCGTTGGGGTCAGTCTTGATCGACGTGAGCTGCTGTAGCCGGTAGGAAAGATTCAGGTCCGCATCTGGATAGTCAGTGTTCCAACGGTAGTGGCCTCGATAGGAGTTGTATCGAATGCGAACGAAGGTGAAGACATCACCCGGATCGGCTTCTTCGTTTTTCCAAAGTGGAACGCCACCGCGATCGTTGGGGTCCCGACGACCGCGCCAACGACGAAAGCCTCCTTGCTGAAAGTCCTGAGGAGCGGCCGTTCGAGCCGCCAGATGCTCATTGGCGTCGGTTGAGTTGGAGACACTGCTACCGGCGGCTAACGCTTCGCCGCCCACCAAAGAATTCGCAGGTTGATTCTGGATTGAGCTGTACAGGGCTGCAAACATGCAGCACAGCACAATCATTATGGTTGGAATCAAGTGAGTCCGTTTCATGGTCGATCCTCCTGCAATTCAGGCTCATTGGTATCTAAATTAGGCATGTCGGGAACCAACGCCCCTGGCGTCACTGGAACTGCCGACATCTTTCTGGCGATCTGTAACAGCAACCGGTGCGCGTCACGAAATCGCGGTGCGGCTTCCAAAGCCATCAACACATTTCGTTTTGCTGCGGCCATCTCGTTTTGTCGAAACTGCGCGGCAGCAAGCCGGTAATGTGTGTCGGCTCGGTCGAGCGGATTCATCGTGGCCAGTGCTGACAGCGATTCGATCGCCAGTTGGTCATCGTTTTCTTTTTCAGCAACCGACGCCAACGTCCGGTGAGACGATTTTAGCAACGGGTTGATGGCCTGGAGCAGTCGGGCCATTCGCTTTACATTGCTGGTGTCCTTGTTGTCAGAGTAGATTTGCAGCAACCGAAGGCAGGAGTCGATTTCGCTGGCCTCAAGTGTTAAAACCGATTCCAGTGCCAGGGTTTCGTTTTCGAGTTGCTCTAGTTGGCGATAGGCAGCACCTTTAAGCAATTCAATCGACGGTTCTCGGGTGTTCTCGGGAAGCAGTTTTTCGAACGACTCGATTGTCTTGAGTGCGGTTTCTGGTTGTGATTCTTTTAGCTGAGCCGTTGCCAGGCCGAGCAAACCGTAATAGTTGTTCTCGTGCTCGATCAGCCAGCTTTCGCAAGCTTCGGATCCTGAAAACGGATTTTCCGGCTTCTCCCAGTCAAACTTTTCGCCGTAATCTTCGGCGGCGGTCGTAACGTATTCCTTGAACTTGTTGTCGAGCAAGTGAATCGGGCCGGCGTGGCGTGAAATCGCATCGTTGATCGGCACGCCCTTGCCCAGCGAATCGAGAATACCGACGACGGATTCTTCTCCGAACTTTTCGATCAAAAATCGGACTACCAGCGACGACTCGAAGTAGGCGAACTGCAGATGCATGCTGCTTGAGGCCTGCAGAAACGCGCTGCTGAGTTTGCTTACCGGTGTAAGATCATCGCTCAAAATCATTTCCCGATATTGAGGCGACATGCGGTCGCCCCAACTTGAGTCGGCAAGCTGTTCTTCGTAGACCGAGATGCCTTCGCTAAGCCAACGCGGCATTTTGTTTTTGGTTTTCTGCAATGTGACGACGTGACAGAACTCATGCCAGAGCACACTTTTCCAGTTCGTCAGCGTCGATCCCTGGGCCGCCGGACTGTTCATCGTGATCACGCGACCAAAGCAGACGCCCAGGAAACCTGCTCCGCCGGGCATGCTGAAGGTGCGAATCGCAAAGTCCTGTTGTCGTGGAAAGATCTCCACGAAGACCGGCTTCTGAATTTTGACCTCGTACTTTGCCGCCAGTTTTTTCTCTGCATCGACAAGCAAGTCCAGGACCTGGCGGCCGTAGACGTCGGCTTCGTTCTGAGCCATCCGCACAACGAAGCCATCTTCTTCGAGCGTTGCGAACTTGCCCAGGTTGTCACGCAAGGCGACCAGGTTGTTGGCCACGACGTTGTACTGATCGGCGTCGAAAACTTCCTCCGCCAGTTTCCAGCCTTCGAGTTCCTGTCCCAGTCGCAGCAGGTCATGGGCCAGCTGAATTTTGGCCGGCATGTAGTTTTCACTCATCACCAGAGCACGTCGCTGATACTTGACGCTTTCGGTGAAGCGATACTTTTTCGAGAGCTGTAAGCCAATCAGATGGTCGACTCGCGGATTGGACTTCCAGTGCTCGAGCGCTTTGCTGCGGCAACGTCCTTCCTCGTCGTGCTTGCTGGCGAGATGAGCCAGAACTGCCTTGTGCGCCCACGCGTCGGGATGATGCGGATTCACGGCGAGCACTTTTTCGATCGACTTCTTCGCTTTGTCGTAGGACTCGGCAGAAATCTGCTGCTCAGTAAGAATCAAATGGGCACCAACGTGATTGGGGTCAATTTCCAGGACCTGTTTGAGTGACCTGGTGGCGACTTCATCGCTGCTGGATCGGAAGGCGCGAGCCAATCCAAAATGCGAACGGGGATCGGTGTTGTCAAGTTTGACAGCGTTTTTGAAATGGTTGGCCGCTAACTGAAAGTCATTTTTGCTCAGTGCCAGTTCGGCGATGGCGATTTCAATCTCGGCTCGTTTGGGATTCCGTTTGCTGGCTGGCTTGTAAAGGTCGTCAAGAACCGTCTTCGGGTCGATCCCTTCGGCAATCAGGGCACGCCCAAAAACGAGCATGTCTTCCACGTTGCGGTATCGCCAGCTGCTTCGCTTCCAAAGTTCGCCAATCTCTGTTTGCAATTCCACAGCCCGAGCATCTTCTCCGTTGAAGTGGAAAGCCTGCGCGGCGACTTCGCGGATACGAATGCTACTCCTGTTTTCCTCCAGGCCTTCTTCGACGGTCTGCTTGGCGTCCCGATACTTTCCCGTCGCCAGCTGAGCAAGGCATTTGAGCACCACCCAATCCTGCTTGCGGGAAGAACTGATTTCGTCGGCCGAGTTCGCAGCTTCGATGACTTCATCGAACTTGCCCTGTCTGAATAGTTGCTGACTTTCCGACAGCTCCTGAGCAGAGGAAAGAAGCGTCATGCAAAAAAGCAACGCAATCGAAAGGAAGGGGCCCATCGGCGAAGTTGTTCCAGGGTAAACTCTCATGCTTCAATTGTATTACGCCCAGCAGTTTCTGTGTGGTGCCGGCAGCATTTCGAGGCGTTTATCCGACGAAATGACTTGATTCTCCCCACCAAATGATGGCTGCTTCACGTTGAAGCACGGACGACGCCCAAGCGACTGCAAGCCAAAACCCGAAATCGTATGAACATCGACAAATCTCCAGCCAAATTCCCAATCAAGAACGATTACAGCTTTTTGGCGCACTGCAGCGTCTCGCATCTCTATCAGCCAGCAGCGGATGTTTCCAAACATGTTCTGGATCGCCAGGTGCTGGCGGGTCGGCAAATGCTGCCAGAGTTCGCAGGTGAGAACAACATCGCCATGAGATTCCATCGCAACTTTGGCAACATGATGAAGACGTCGGCTGAGAATATCACGATGACAACCAACACCTCCGAAGGGATGTGCATGATTGCCAACGGCTATCCGTGGAAGTCCGGCGATCAAATCATTAGCTACGTTAATGAGTATCCGGCGAATCATTATCCGTGGGTGTTGCAAACGAAGAAACATGACGTGGAGTTGATTCAGCTTTCCGATTGCGACGTTCCGCAGATCGATCATCCCAAAGCCGGACCGATTTCCGGGTCACTGGCTCGTGGTTGGTCCTTCGAAGAGCTGGTTTCGCATGTGACCGATCGGACGCGCGTTGTCGCGATCAGCCATGTCCAGTTCACCAGTGGATTTGCTGCGGACCTTGTTCAGTTGGGTGACTTTTGTAAGGAGCGTGGCATCGACTTGGTTGTGGATGCGGCGCAGAGTCTCGGTTGTTTGCCAGTTTATCCCGAGCAGTGGAATGCCGCTGCAGTTGCTGCTGCTGGTTGGAAGTGGATGATTGGTCCTGTTGGAGCGGGAGTCCTTTACACGCGTGAAGACTTTCGCGAAAAGATCGCTATCACGATGACGGGTGCCGATCATATGAAGCAGCAGACGGATTATCTTGATCACACCTGGGATCCTCACACGACGGGACAGAAGTTTGAGTTCTCAACGGTTTCCTACGCATTGTTGGCTGGGCTATCGTTTGTTGTCGAAGACCTGTTCAATCAAACGACGATGGAAGAAGTTCGCGACCACAATTTTGCGTTGCAGGACATTGCGATCGAAAGCCTTGACGCTGACAAGTACCAACCGGTGTTGCACTTGCCGCAACATCGGTCGGGGATCCTGTCGTTGATTCCAAAACAGCATTCGGCTGCGGAAGTTTGCGATGCGTTGGAAAAGCAGAAAATTATCGTTACGCCTCGTGATGGTTATGTGCGCTTCGCGCCGCACATCTGCACGACGGAGGACGAAGTTGTGAAGGCTGTTGAAGCGCTCAATGGCGTTTAGGATTTGAAGCAGTTGTGTGACGGCGATTGTTCTGTTGCACGTTCCAGTCACAACCCGACGCGTGAGTGAGGGATCGATCCCTCGCTTGCCAGGAATTGCATGAACAATACAAGCCTGAAGCGCAAGCGAGTGAATACCGCCGTCTATTCACTCGCTTGCGATTCGGGCTTGTATTTGTTGCAAGTCGCTCAAATCTGTAATATGCGAAGCTCAATGCAATTTCCTGTAACGCGTTGGGTTATGATCAGTTTTATTTGCGTGTCGGTATGACTAACGTTCTCAAGCGACGAAAGACTCTTGCAGCAGTCGGCATTGTGTTGGCCGTTTTGTTGGGGCCCTGGCTTTGGAGTCGATTCCAAAGTACGGCCAATCGGATCAAGGTAATTGCTGCAAGCGATGCGATCACCGCGGCGGAGAAAAATTCTCTTCGAGTTGCCTGCTACAACATCGCGCACGGGCGTGGTCTTGCGGAATCCAACTGGGATGGCGGAGACGCAGCGACCCGACTTTCAAGGCTTGACGAGATTGCGGAGCTGCTGAAGAAACTTGATGTTGATGTCATCGTGCTAAACGAAGTCGACTTCGATGCCAGTTGGAGCAACCGCATCAACCAGGCAGAATATCTCGCTGACAAAGCTGGCTATCCGTTTCGTGTCGAGGAAAGGAACCTCGATTTCCGGGTTCTGCATCGAACATGGCGTTTTGGAAATGCGATCCTTTCCCGCTACCCGATCTCCAACGCGAAAGTCATCGATTTGCCGTCGTATGCAGCAATCGAAACAGCTCTGGCGGGCAAGAAACGGGGTGTGCGATGTGATGTCGCTGTTGGAAAGGAGCCCATTCGGGTTTTCGGGCTGCATCTGTCACATCGTAGTGAAGATGTTCGCGAGCATTCGGCACGCGATGTGGTGAAGCTGGTCAACGAGAGCCAGATTCCCTGTATCGTGATGGGCGATATGAATTCAACGCCGCCTGGATTTCCAGGTTCTTCACTGGCATCTTCCGGTGAGAACGCGATCCAGACCTTTGACCGATGCGAGCAATTGTATCGTAGCGAACCGCCCCAGCCACTGAACCCGTCGGACTTCACTTATCGTTCCGATCAGCCGAAGTCCATCATCGACTGGATTTTCGTCTCGAAGACTTTGAATTTTCAGTCCCTGTTCGTCGAGGGTTCGCAACTCTCAGACCACCGCCCCGTCGTCGCTGAGATAAATTGGTAGATTGCCCGCCCAAATTCCGTTATAACGGATGAACGTCTATCGACGAGCGTTCAAACCAAAAACAGAATTGGGGCAACAATGCTTTCGACGCGTAATAGAGCTTTTACTCTTGTTGAGCTGTTGGTGGTTATTGCCATCATTGGCATCCTGATGGGATTGCTCCTTCCGGCAATCCAGTCGGCTCGTGAAGCTGCACGCCGGACCGAGTGTGCCAACAATCTCAGGCAGCAGTCTTTGGCGCTGTTGAATTACGAAAGTGCTTTTCAGCGTTTTCCTCAGGGATATTCTGCGAACCGCGCGATGTGGTCGGCTTTCATTTTGCCGTACCTCGATCAGGAAGTACTTTTCATGTCAATCGATTTGACGGGCCCATGGAGTCCCCGTCTGGGCGCGAGTGAGCTGAATTTGCAATCTCAAAGCGTGAGGCTTGACGTCATGCAGTGCCCGTCGGCGTCAGTTCCCGAATCAGAATTTGATGATTTTGTCGGTATTGAGAGATCACCAAGTTGCTATCTCGCTTGTGCCAGTGGACTGCTCAATTCCGAAGCCGGAGACTTTCCGTGGGCTGGACTGGATGCCAATAATGAGTTCGACGAATCTGATGGAATCTTTTTCGCAGGAAGCAGAACGACAATGGCTAGTATCAGGGACGGATCATCCAACACCGTTCTCGTTGGAGAATCGTTGCCAGATCAGGATATTCGGGCGCCTGATAGCGGGGGAAACCTGCAGAAAATCGATCACTGGTACATAGGTTCGGATGAGCTTTCCACGATTGATTCGGAAATCTCGGGGTCCGGTGAAGGTTCAGAATGTTTGGGCTCGACTGCGTGCCCAATTAACTCATTGTTTTTGGGTGATGCGACCACGATTGAAGAGAAAGAACTTGCGTTCGCCAGTCGGCATCCCGTTGGGATCAATCTGGGGTTTGCCGATGGCCACGTCAAGTTTATCCGCGAGTCTATTTCCGCCGAGATTTTCTCGGCTATCGGCACCATTGATGGTGGTGAAGTGGAAAACGATCTGGAATAACGGTTGGATTCGGAGGCTGACCGGCTGCTGAAACGACTCCCAAAGCCATGAAAACTCAACGTGTGCCGTGGGTGCTCCGTTGCACGGATTGGAAAGTTCTGCCAATCCGTTGAAAATCAGAACTGGCGGTTGAACAAAGTTCGGGAAAGTGGCAAAATGGGCGATTCTCTTGGGCGCTAGATCTGCGCAATGATTGCCCAAACGCTGTAATCTCAGGCTCGTCGTCAGCGAGTCTTAACCATCGAACTCTGGAGAATCTTTAATGGCTCAGATGCCTGAAGTTCAACCTCAACTTAAAGACGTATTGCTGTCCAACAGCTCATTCGGCCCCACGGAAATCAAATTCGTCGCCGAACGAATCTGCAACGATTTCTCCCAGTTTCCTCAGCTCAAAGAAGTGACTCAAGAGCTCGAAGGCCAGATGTCACGGACTCCAGCGAGTTCCGTTCGCCTGGGAGTTTGCCAATACATGCTTGGTCGCTACTCCGATGCGATCAACACATTGGAAAATGCGGACGGCGGAGCGCTGGCTCAGTTTTATCAAGGCAAGGCTCATTTTGGATTGGGCGGTTACGATCAATCCATCAAGTGCTACGAAGCAGCCAAGACTGCCGGCTACGACAACGATACCTGTTTGTTGGCTGTGGCTGAGTGCAAACGACATTCGGGTGATCTCGAAGGCGCGATGGCGATCGTCGATAATATCTTTGGCCCAACCGAACAAACCGCTGAATATCTCTATCAGCGCGCTGCCACGATCGCTTCGACATGCACCAATCCGGAAGAAGTTTGTCGACTCTACGAGCGTGCCGTCGAGATTGATGAGCAACACGGTGGAGCCTTGTTTGGGCTGGCGCTGGAAAATGATCGTCGTGGAAACGATGAAAGAGCCATCGAACTCTATCAGCGTGCGGCAGCTGTTTTCCCGACCAATGTTGGAACACTGTTGAATCTTGGTTTGATCTACGAAGATCATGAGCAGTACGAACGGGCAGCTCGCTGTTACGATCGAATCCTTGAGTCGTTCCCAACTCATGATCGTGCGATCCTTTATCGTCGTGACGCGGTTGCGTCGATGGATGAGCAGTACGATCACGATCGCGAAAAGATGCGTCAGCAGATTGCCGGCGTGATGAGCATTCCAATCGCCCAATTCGAACTCTCGGTCCGCAGTCGAAACTGTCTGCAGAAGATGGGCATTTTGATGCTTGGCGATTTGACGAAAGTCAGCGAGTCGGAGTTGCTGAACTCAAAGAACTTCGGCGAGACATCTCTGGTTGAAATTCGCGAGATGATGGCCAACAAGGGGCTGATGATCGGTCAGTTTGCCAACCAGAAAGAAACTGAAGAAGAGCCGATGGACATGAGCCATCTGTCTCCGGATGAGCAGGCTCTTCTCGACCGTCCAATCTCGGACCTGAACCTTTCAGTGCGTGCTCGCAAGTGCATGACACGTTTGGGGCTGGCAACGATCGGCGAACTGGTTCGCAAGTCGCCTGACGATTTGCTGGAGTGCAAGAACTTCGGCGTGACAAGCCTGACTGAAGTTCGTGAAAAGCTGACTCAAGTCAACCTGAAGCTTCGCGGCGAGTAAGTCGTGTTGCGAATCTGATAAACTGAAGCCATCGTGTTTTCTCACGGTGGCTTTTTTTCGTGCACTCGGTGAAGGTAACGACAATGAAACTGCACTGCATGCTTTTTGTTTTCCTGCTGCTTTCCGGTTCAGTGATTGCTCAGGAAAAAGAAACGCAGATCATTGATGTGTTTGTGCCCAAGTCGGACGGCTATCCGGCGATTCGGATTCCTTCGTTGGTCGCAACTCAGGCTGGAACGTTGTTGGCGTTTGCCGAAGGGCGTCAGGGAGGTGACCATTCGCAGAATGACATCATTCTCAAACGATCCGAAGACTCGGGCGAGACGTGGAGTGACGTACAAGTCATCAAGGAGTCTGGCAAGTTATCGCTGAACAATCCGCAAGCCGTCGTTTTGGATTCAGGGCGCGTGCTGTTGATGTACCAACAGAGCAAACTTGGCGAACACAAAGCCAAGCCTGGATTTGGAGAAGACGCCTACGTGACGTTCACTCAATTTAGCGATGATGATGGGAAGTCCTGGTCGGATCCGGTTGACGTGACCCGGCAGACAAAGCGTGCCCAGCGAGTGACCAGTGTGGCCAGCGGACCGGGTGTTGGAATTGTTTTGCGTCGTGGCGAACACAAAGGCCGCATTCTGATGCCATTCAATCAGGGACCGTTTGGCGACTGGCGAGTTTACGCAGCATACTCAGATGATGGCGGCGAATCCTGGGCGATGGGAGAAGTTCCCGAAGAAGATGGCAAAGGCCACGCGAATGAAGTGCAGTTTGTTGAACTTTCCGATGGCTCGGTGATGCTCAACGCGCGATCTCAAGGAAAGGGAAACACGAAGCATCGCAAGACCGCAATCAGTTCGGACGGCGGCGTCACCTGGTCGAAGCTTCAGGATGACCCGAATTTGATCGAACCAACCTGCCAGGCATCAATTTTGCGTTATTCCTGGCCGGAAAATGACAAGAGTCGCATTCTTTTCTGCAACCCGGCCACCCAAAAGTCACGTAGTAATGGAGTGCTTCGGGTCAGTGAAGACGAAGGAAAGACGTGGGGGCAGTCAAAAGAAATCTACGGTGGCGGTTTTGCGTACTGTTGCCTGACAAAAATGCCTGATGGCAAAGTCGGTGTTTTGTTTGAGAAAGATGGCTACAAAACGATCTCGTTCGTCGTCGTTGAGATTGAGAAGTAAAATTGGAAATGTCGTTTCGTGAATCATAACACGACGCGTAAGCGAGAGATTGATCTTTCGCTTACGCGTCGGGTTATGATCTACAAAACTTGCGGCTTGTAAATTCGGACTTGCAGTGATCAGAAAATGAAATCAGGTTATTTTAATTTGCTTTTTGGCTTCTTCCTCGTCTGGATGACTGCCGGAATTTCGGTTGCTCAAACTTCGTCCAAAGATGCGCCCACTTCTTTTTCCATCGCGGAAAATGCAGCTGAGCTCGGTTTCAATATCAAGAAACTCCAGGCGATCGACAGAAGTTACACAAAGCTCCTGGCTCGCAAACAGATTGTGGGTGTTTCGGCGCTCGTTTCGCGAAAGGGTCAGGAAGTTTTCTACGGCCAGTGGGGATACCAGGATCGCGAAAAGGAAATTCCGCTGAATCGAAAGTCGATCGTTCGCATTTATTCAATGACGAAACCTGTTACCACCGTGGCAGTGATGCAACTGGTCGAGCAAGGCAAAATCGATCTGGACGTCCCCGTCAGCAAATACTTGCCCGAATTTGCCGCGCTAAAAGTTCTCGAAGGCAGCGGCGAAACGGCCAAGGAAGTCGAACCGCGGCGTCCGATGACGACTCGAGATCTGTTGCGTCACACTTCAGGTTTGACTTACGGCTTTTTTGGAAACACTGAAGTCGACCAACGCTATCGCGCGGCAGGTTTGCTTGTTACTGATATGACTATTAAATCGACGGTCAGAAAGCTCTCAAGAATCCCACTGCTCTATCATCCCGGAGAACGATTCAACTACGGCGTTTCAACAGATGTTCTTGGGCGACTGGTCGAAGTGGTTTCTGAGTCGAAGTTGGACGAGTACTTTTCTGCGAACATCTTTGAGCCGCTGGGAATGATTGATACTTTCTTTTCGGTGCCTGAAGAAAAACAGGATCGTCTGATGCAGTTGTACGCAAAGAAAAAAGGGAAACCAATCGAAATCGGCGAGTGGTATAACTCGGTTCGATTTTTGTATGAGAAGAACAAGTTCTTTTCTGGTGGCGGCGGTCTTTGTTCGACGGTGGATGACTATTTTGCGTTTAGTCAAATGCTGTTGAACAAAGGGGTTTTGGGTGAAAAGCGAATCATCAGTAAAGATTCAATCAATCAGATGTTCACCAATCAGCTTGCAGAGATCGACAATCCGCCAGGTCGGAACTTCAAATTTGGTTTGGGGTTTCGTTGTTTTCCCCAGGGAGATTTTGGCTGGGGCGGCGCTGCGGGAACCAAGTTCTGGGTGCATCCAGAGAATGAGACGGCGATCATCTACATGATCCAGATGATGCCCAATGAAGGTCAGAAGTATGACAACATTCTGAGAGATGCGGTCTATTCGGCATTGAGATCACGATAATTCAAGTCGCTTGAATCGATGTTAACCTTGATGCTCAACGGCACCGATGTCGATTCTGCCAACGACCCGATCCTGCCCCAATACATCGAGGCTGGAGGCATCGTCGATATCTCGTCCGTCATCAATTCCAATTGCACCAGCTCTCAGCTCGAACGTGCCAGGCACGAAATCAGGAGTCGTATTGAAGAAGTTGGTCAAGTCATTGCTGAAACCAACGACCGGACCGTCAATTAAGTTGAACTGAAGTGTAACGCGGGATGAGTTGGAAGTCCGAACCGCATTGAGCCCGTCGCCCTCGGAAACAATGTTGTTGAAAATATTGACATCCCTGCTACGCGAAATATTGATTTGAGCACCGTTATTCAAGTTCAACAGGTTGTCGACACTGGTGTTGTTTCGGATGTCGATATCGTGCG
>CAYUNP010000028.1:32239-39512 GCA_964446085.1 uncultured Pirellulaceae bacterium | reverse complement strand
CGTGGCTGCGGCGTCTCGCCGCCGTATTGAATCAAAAGAACTTCGGCGAGACGCCGCAGCCACGACTTGGAATTCATTTTCAAGTTGAATCGTCTTGACCAAAAATTTCATTTTGCCTGTAACCATCGCCGCGATATCGTTTATTTACTTCTGGATCTGGTCGTTTCGCCATTAAAGCGTCACGCCGGGCAACTAAAATCGGAATCCGGGATCAGGAGAAACAAATGAGCGAAGCAAAAAAATGTGGCCAGTGTCAGCGAGAGATCCCCTCGCACGCTCCATTTGGTATTTGCCCGGTTTGCGTTCTGAATCTGGCCACTGAGAATAGCGAGCCCCAAGTCACTGACTCCCGCCCACAGGCAGTGAGTGAATCTGTTCCCGAGCCTCATGAGCTCGCTGGAAAGTTTCCCAACCTTGAAATTGTCTCCTTGCTTGGCCGCGGCGGCATGGGAGCCGTCTACCTCGCGCGCCAAACCAGTCTTGATCGAATCGTGGCCCTGAAAGTTCTCTCCAGCGGACTGGCCGACGATCCTTCCTTCACAGAACGATTTGCTCGCGAAGCAAAGACGCTTGCCAAGCTAACGCACCCCAATATCGTCACCGTGTTCGATTCAGGGCAGTGCGGCGACGGAAGCTATCTGGTCATGGAATACGTCGAAGGTGTCAATCTTCGTGATGCAATCCTGTCGAAAACGATTGATCCAGCCAGAGCCCTGGCGATCGTGCAGCAAATCTGCGACGCACTGCAACATGCTCACGATGCAGGCGTCATTCATCGTGACATCAAACCAGAAAATATTTTGATAGACCGCAATGGGTTGGTGAAGATTGCGGATTTTGGTTTGGCAAAGCTTCTGCAACCCAAAGCTGAACAATATTCGCTAACGGGAACCCGACAAGTCCTCGGCACGCGAAACTACATGGCTCCTGAGCAGATCGAATCTCCAGAATCGGTCGATCATCGGGCCGACCTGTATTCATTGGGCGTCGTGCTCTACGAACTGCTTACAGGAGAACTTCCGATTGGCAGGTTTGCACCACCCAGTTCCAAATCCGGTTGCAGCCAACAGCTGGATAGCCTCGTAATGCGGACTTTGGAGAAAGATCCAGGCCAACGCTTTCAACAGGCCAGCATGATCGGTTCGGCCGTTCGCGAACTGGAATCGTCCATTGGCCTGGCGACGGGAAGCACCTCCCTGGTCGAGGCAATAACGCGAACAGAGAACGTCAGCGCGTTCGCGTCCAACCGAAATGAGCCACTCATCGAGCCGATTCCTTTTTCGATTTCGAATATCAAGTCGACATCGAGCCTGGCGAAGAAGGGCAAGGTATCGATGCACATCGCCAAAGCCCAAGGATTGTTGCACGCGTTCGAAGACCGCATTGAACTGGAATATCGTGTACACGATCCGATTGAAAAAGATGCCGCCAATCTGCAAGTCGCGGCAATTCGTTTGGACGACCTTTCATCGGTAAAATTTGAACCGGCCTGGTGGGGTGGAGCTGGTTTGCGTTTTCAGGCAATGTCACTTTCATCGGTGGAGAAGATTCCCAAGGCCCGACAGGGAGCGTTTTGTGTCAATGTGAAGCAACGAGATCGTGCCTCAGCACATGAATTTGCAGACATCGCCAACCGGAAGATCGTCAGTCGCAATCCAAAACGGTCCAGCGCCAACCGCAATCGTGACTTCGAACCTGTTGTGACGCTCGAAGATATGGTCCTGTTGGATGAGCGTTTGAAAGTTCCTTGCCTGGGGTTTTGGATCGCCGGGATCGCGACCTTTCTTTCCGGGATACTATTGATAGCAGCCTCCATCACAAGCGTTTTCCATCCCGACATCAGACCGATACTTGACAAAAACCCAATTGTTCCAATTGAGTTTATCGAGTGGCTGGGGCCAATGTTTTTTCTTACGTCCATCATTCCTGTAATCGCGGCTTATTCGTTAAAACGACATCGCAACTACCATCTGTCCGTCGTAATGCTGCTGGCGATGTTGGCTCCGTGGATTTCGCCACTTTTCATCATGCAAATTCCCCTGGCGATCTGGGCACTGGTTGTTCTCTGCATGCCGACAACCCGACGCGTGTTTCGAGACGCCAGCATGCGTGCCAGGTTGGCGGTCAATAAAAAACAGTCAGTCTTCAAACAGATACCCTGGCCCGTGTATCTGATAGTGACAGTATTCCCAATACTGATTGGTATTGCCGGATACAGCCTGTTCATGCCCTACCAAATTTCGCGACAGCAACTGGCGACTCCGATTTTCTCTGAGACTCGAGTTCCAGTTGGTCCGCTGACAGAAATTTCACCGTCGAAACTGTCACCGCCCCAGGCTACCTTCTCACGGGAAGCAAGCCTTCCCGCAGTAGACGATTCAGCTAACGGTTTCGGAACTTTACGTGAACCGGCGACCTTAACCACGCGCCCGCCACGAAATTCA
Source organism: uncultured Pirellulaceae bacterium (assembly GCA_964446085.1). Taxonomy (GTDB): domain Bacteria; phylum Planctomycetota; class Planctomycetia; order Pirellulales; family Pirellulaceae; genus Mariniblastus. Next base: position 37,068 of record CAYUNP010000028.1, on the reverse strand, counting down.
CTTTCCAAGGTGGCTATTTTGGCAATTGCCTTTCTTGGAGTCTTCTTTCTGGTACCCGTCCTGGCGATAGCGATACTGGGCGTCGTTTTTTGGAAACGGTCAAAATCACGATCAAAAACGCAGCAGGCTGTGTGACCGCCAGGTTGCGCAGAATTCCAGTCAATGGACTTACACATCACTGGATGGAAACTCGAGCCACCTTCAAAGTTCCAGTAACGCACAAAAAAAGCTGCCGGCCGCGAATTTGAAATTCACAAGCCGACAGCCTAACCAATTTTGCCACTGCCATACCCGAAAACCGAAACGGTGCGTAACAGCCTGATTTCAAGAAAGGATCCCTGTTATCAATTTTCCATGCACATCAGTAAGCCGCATGTCGCGCCCCGACCAACGAAAAGTCTGCTTTTCGTGGTCTACTCCCAGCAGATGGAGCATCGTCGCATGCAAATCGTGAATCTCAACTTTGTTCTCAATCGCACGATACCCGAATTCATCTGTGGCTCCATAAATCGTGCCGCCTTTGACGCCCCCGCCAGCTAGCCATGAACTGAATCCAAAAGGATTGTGATCGCGTCCGTTTTTGCCTTGAGCAAACGGCGTTCGTCCAAATTCGCCAGTCCAAACCACGAGCGTTTCATCAAACAGTCCTCGCTGCTTCAAATCAGCCAACAACGCGCCGATGGGCCGATCAACCGCCCGAGCATTATTTTCATGGCCGGCTTTGAGGTTGTTGTGCTGGTCCCATCGATCACCTCCGACTTTCGGACAGGTTAGCTCAACAAAACGAACTCCGCGCTCAACCAGACGGCGTGCCAACAAGCATTGCCGACCGTAAATTTGTTCCGGTTGGTATTTCGAATTCAAGCCATAACTTTCTTTTGTTGATTCCGCTTCATCATCCAGATTCGTCAGCTCCGGGACTGCCGTTTGCATTCGAAAGGCAAGCTCATAATTCCTGATCGCCGATTCAATCTGATCATGGACGCCATCGCGCTGCATTGAAGCCTGATCCAACGAGGCCAACAAACCCAGTTTTGCTTTTTGCAATTCTGGCGATTTCTCTTTCGGTAAAATATTGGCGACTGGAATTCTTCCGGACTTAAACGTCGAACCCTGAAAAGCCGCTGGAAGGAACCCGCTGTTAAAGTTATCCAAACCGCCTGGCGGAACGAGCCCACCATTGAGCACTACAAAGCCTGGCAAATCGTCGTTCTCGCTACCCAGCCCATAGCTGATCCAGGCTCCCATACTGGGACGGCCTTGCAATCCACTCCCGGTGTGAAGAAAGTAATTCGCATTGGTGTGCTCGGAAAACTCGCTGGTCATCGAACGGATCACCGCCAGATCGTCAACATGTTTTGCGATGTTGGGGAACAGGTCACTAACAGGCGTTCCTGATTCGCCATAGTTGCGAAACTTCCACGGACTTTTAAGCGTGTTGCCGACGTTGTTGAACTGAGTCGGTTCGCGTTTGGCAGAAAACGGTTTGCCGTTGTCTTTCGCCAACCTTTCTTTCGGGTCCCAGGAATCGATCTGACTGGGACCACCATCCATGTATAGAAAAATGACGCTCTTCACCTTCGGAGCAAAATCCGGTTGACCCAAAACTGGTACATCACGACCACTGGCAAGCGTCTGGCGTCCCAGCAATGCCGACAACGCAACGCCACCGAAACCACACGCAGCTTGTCGCAACATCGCACGACGCGACATGGGCGCCGCACGAAAGTTGCCACAGTGTGACGATCCGGGTCTTCGTTTTTTGGCCATATCAGTTCAACCAGATAAATTCTTTGACGTTAAACATCACGTGACAAAAGTCAGCCCACACTTCTACCGAATTTACGTCCAGCTCCAAACGATTGGCATGGCTATCGATGAAAGCTCTGGACTTCTCCAGTTCATCTTCGTCGGGCATGCGTGAAAACGCACTGAGGTAGACGAACTCGATACGCTGATCGATGGTTTTGCTTTGCTCGACAACACGTCTTGCAAACACTTTCGCTTGCTGCAACACCAGTTGATCGTTCATCAAAATCAGCGCCTGTGCTGGAACGTTGGAAACCGACCTCATCCCGATCGCATTGAAAGGAATCGGTGTGTCGAAGGCCAGCATCATCGGAGAAAGGAAATTTCGACGGGTTTCAATGTAAATGCTTCGTCTACCCTCAGAATCGAGCTTGCCAGACTTTGGTCGACCGCGCCCGGTCATGAAAGGCGTCAAATGAATGGCAACCGAAGGACCAAACATTTTCCTGTCCAGCCTGCCAGATGCTGCGAGAATCGAATCGCGAATGGCTTCACCCTGTAGTCGACGGACACTCGCCCGGGACAGCCAAACATTCTCCGGATCGTTCTCTTTGGCAGCAGTCGATGGAGAACTACTGCGAGCATAGGCTTCGGTCTGCATCAGTTTCCGAATCAGTCGTTTGATCGACCATCCATCATTCACAAACTCATCCGCAAGATGATCCAACAACTCCGGGTGCGATGGCATCTCGCCGAGCACACCGAAATTGTCCACCGACCGAACAATCCCGCGACCAAACAGGTGGTGCCAAATGCGATTCACGATAACACGGGAAGTCAACGGATTTGAGCGATCGAGAACCTGGCGCGCGAGATGCAATCGACCACTGCCTTGCTCACGATTAATCGTGTCATCTTCGCCAATGATCGCGGTAAGAAACTGACGTGGAGCAACTTCTCCTCGTGTCTTGTGGTTACCGCGAACGAAAACATATTCATCTTCAGGAAACCCGTCGGTGATCGCCAGCGCGGTGGCGCTGTCCGGAAGTTTCCTGTTGATCGCAACGATTTGCTGACCGAACTCACGAATCTTGCGGGCATCTTCTTCAGCACCAAACAGGCCTTCGAGTTTGTGTTGCAAAACCCAGGACACAATCTCTCGCGAGCGTGGACCTTGAGCCAAATCAGCAATCTCATCAGGATCAAACGGTTCGTCTGGTTCACGGGGTGGTTTCTTGTCGTGCGAAAACACAACACGATCAACTTTGAAGTATCCGTCTCCTGAATCCTGAAACTCAAGCCACGCTCGGTTTCCAAGATGAAGGTCCAGCTCACGACCGATCGTCAACCATTTGAAATCGTCATGGTTCACATTCTTATGAATCATCCCTCTGAACAGAATTGGGTTGTGTTCAAACATCCGAAACCCATCGACAACCAATTCGACTCTGGCATGTTTCGACTTGATGCGAACGTGGATAAACTTGTGTTTGATTTCAAAAGTTGAACTGTGGGCAACGCCAGAGAATCGGTTTCCGTTTGAGATGCTTGAGATAACGTTTGGGCGTTGTCGTGAATGGGCAAACGCGAATCCGTCTGTTTTCCAGTGGTCTGACGAAAGCGGAAATTCGACGTTGCCATTTTCTTCCGCAGGTTCAGTCGAACACTGCTGCGGTCGAAACATGAATCGGGGAACATCAACGTCAGCCAATTCCTTCGCAATGTCCTTATTCCTGGAGTCAGCAACTTTCTGCAGCAACGAATCGACTGACAATTCAAGTTGCTTTTGAATGCGTTCAATTTCGCCTACCGCAGTCTCGAACACACGATCCTTGTCGATGACCCGACGTTGCCGCCGCGAACTCTGCAAAAAACCTGACAGCGCGTAGTAATCTTTCGTCGAAATCGCATCAAACTTGTGATCGTGACACCGAGCGCAGGCAACCGTCAGCCCAATGAACGAGCGACACATTACATCGATTTGATTGTCGATGCGTTTGGCTTCGTCGTCTTTGGAATCAACCGGCCCGTGGACGGCTTCGCCCAGAAACCAGAAGCCGGTTGCCAAAACTGATTCATTGAAATCAGTTTCCGGATTGCGACGTGGATGCTCAAGCAAATCACCGGCGATATGTTCGGTAACGAATTGATCGTAGGGCACATCCCGATTGAAGGCGCGTATCAGATAGTCGCGGTACTGCCACGCATCCGGAATCGGATAGTCAAACTCATGACCATGCGTTTCCGCATAGCGAGCCAGATCCATCCAGTGCCGTGCCCATCGTTCACCGAAGTGAGGTGATTCCAGCAACTGATCGATGACTGTCTCTTTGGAAATTGATTCATCCAACACAAACTGCTGAACCAATTCTGGAGATGGAGGAAGCCCCGTCAAATCAAAACTGATACGTCGCAGAAGCGACGATCGTTTGGCGGGCGCGTTCGGTTCGAGTCCTTGCTGTTTCAGTTTCCTGTCGAGGAACCAGTCGATCGCTTTTGCAGGATCGGTTGCTGCCGGTAGCTTCGGGGCTACAACAGGCTGCCAACACCAGTGCTCTTGCTTTCGAGCTTCGATATCAAATGGTTTGGCAGCAGCAATGATCTCTTCCGCCGAATGACTGGGCCAAGGCGCAGAATCGCGAATCCAGCTCTCAAGGATCTCGATCTCTTCATCAGGCATCTTTGAGTCTGGCGGCATCTGGTAGACGTCGTCGTAATGAATCGACTGGACCAACAGACTGTTCTCCGGGTCACCCGGAATGATTGCGGCGCCGGTATCGCCACCAACCATCATCGATTTCCGTGATTGCAGGCTGAGCCCGCCTTCGCTTTCGCCATTGGCATGACATTCGTTGCAGCGCCGCACAAGGATTGGGCGGACTTCGTTTTCGAAGTGATCCAGCTGCTGTTGGGTGAAGGATTCTTCCTGGGCTACGCTGGCAGTTGCGATACAAAGAAGGCAGCTCAATCCCGCCAGAACGTTGCAGAAAGTTTTACCAAGGGTGCTCATTTCGACACGTTAACGAGGTAACGACAGAAACACCAATTATAGCAGAGAATTCAGTTTTTTTGCCGTCCAA
>CAYUNP010000028.1:13092-32139 GCA_964446085.1 uncultured Pirellulaceae bacterium | reverse complement strand
AGGTAACGACAGAAACACCAATTATAGCAGAGAATTCAGTTTTTTTGCCGTCCAACGTGGCCGGTGGTCTCCACCGTGAAGCATCAGGCAAAAAGTCGCACGGGGTCTCCACCGTGAAGCATCCGGTCAACGGTGGGGGACCACCGTTCCACTATCTATCTACAGCAACATTTGGCTCTGGGGATCCAATCCGACGCCATCGCAAATGGAACGCAGCTTCTCCAGTACGATCAGCAATCCACCGGGATCAATAAACGCGTCCGGGTCTTCGTTGCCTTTCACCTGTTTTTCAAAGTGAAACAGATCGAAACGGGCATCACACTGCTTGAATACCTGCAGCTTCTCCCGATCGTCACCGGTCAGCGTCTGAGTTCGAAAGTCTCCGACCAGTTCTTCAATTTGAGTCGTTACTTCGGCATTGAGGTCCAACACGATATCCATGGCGGAAAAGTCCTGAGGCGACAAAACAGTTGTCGACTCAAACGCCCCCTCACGCTCAGCGATAACACTCGCTTCATACCGATCGCCCAGCTCCGCAAACGCGCTCTGAATCGCCTCCAGAGAAGGCAGGTTTTCGCGTTTGAAGAATACAAAGAAAGTATCGGTGTATTCGTAATCGCCGTTTTCAAAAAGTGACATCGCGTTTTCCGTAAAATTGGTCTCCTGCCGTTATACCAGAAATCGACAACTTGCGAGGAGTCTTAACAGAACCCATCACCCGAACGAGAAAGAATGGCCAGGGAAACAAGCTACTTCACTTAACCAGGTTAACCACCTAACCAAGCTCTTTTGAGCGATTCGTCGCCGCTTCTACTGCAGAAATCGTTGCTTGTTGAAAACCGTGGTCGTAGAGCGCCTTCAGCCCTGCGATCGTCGTTCCCCCCGGACTGGCGACCCGGTCACGGAGAATCGACGGATGGTCCCCTGTTTCAATCGCGAGCTTGGCGGCCCCAAAAACTGTTTGAGCAGCCAGCTCGCTGGCCATACTCCGGGGCAAACCGCATCTCACGCCACCGAGCGCCAAAGCGTCGATGAACTCGAAGATGTAGGCAGGCCCGGAACCAGAAAGCCCCGTCACTGCATCAAGCAAGTTCTCAGCTACTGGCAGCACGATACCTGTCGTGGCAATGAACGCCGCCACCTGCTCCCGCTGCGAATCGGAAACGGATTCCGCACACGCCATCGCCGAAGCACCTGCTCCGACGAGGCAGGGCGTATTGGGCATCACGCGAATCACTTCCTTGATCGAGGTTTGATGCTGAATGTGAGCAATGTCAATCCCTGCCATCACCGATACGACCAACGGAGTCGCCTGCATATTCGAGATCGCCGACGCGATCGCTTCAGTCTCGATCGCCGCTTTAAAATATTGAGGCTTTACAGCCAGGAACACAATCTCTGCCGCTGCGAAAACGTCCGCATTGCTGGATGCCGCATCAACTTGCGCATCGCCAACACGTTGAGTAAACGCGTCGATAGCTTGCGAGGACGGGTCGGCGACGACGAAGCAGACACTGGGATCGCTTGCTGAAATCCCTCCGGCAAGCGCCTGAGCCATCTGGCCCGTTCCAACGAATCCAATCTTCGTCATGAAAGTTCTTTCTTTAGCTCAACCAGTTGTTTTCGTTCCGGACGAGCCTTGTAAAAATCATCCAGTGGATAACAGCCCGACACCATTCCGTTACGCGGCGCCGTCGTGCAATCGCTAAACGTGCGGCAAATTTTCTTGCGCTTCATTTCACCGTCCCGCAACACATCAACGGGAAGCTCGGGATACGACAGAACCATTCTACCAAGCCCAACCAGATCCACTTTTCCTTCGCGGACAACATGTTGAGCAACGTTGGGCAACCAGTCCTGCAAATACGTGTAGCCCGAACCGACGAAAATCAAATCAGGAAACGCCGTCTTGAGAATTGCCGTCGCGGCGATCTGCCGATCCACGCCAACCAGGGGATCTTCCGGAGGCAAGTAACCATCGGAAGGAGGAAAGGCAGCTGGTCGCTGGATGTGTGGATTGTAGTAAGGACTGCCGGCGGTCGTACAAACCAGTTCGATCCCCAGTTCCTGAAAAAGCTCCATCAGCTTCATCGGTTCGTCATAGTCGATTTTGCCTTCAGGAGTTCCCCCAAACGCAAATCGATATCCATCTTGCGACTCGGCAACACCGATCCGATCCTCTCCGGGACAGTACGGAGAGAAATCAAAAATGCTGATACGAACACCGATCTGCAAATCCGTGCTGGACCTGATACCGTCCACGATCTCACGCAGAAAACGCGTTCGGTTTTCGAAGCTGCCACCGTAGTCACCATCGCGATCGTAGCCCGACAACAGCTCATGCCCGAAATAGCCGTGACAATGCTTCACATCGACAAACTGAAATCCGGCCTTTTCCGAAACGACTGCTGCGCGAACAAAACGTTTCACCAGGTCACGAATATCTTCATCACTGATAACCGCAAACGCATCTTTGGCAGCACTTCGACGATCAAGAACCGGGTGCTCGTAAGCAACCAGTGATTCGAGTTTACTTTTTTGGTTGGGTCGGGCAAAGCGACCGGAATGAGTTAACTGCAAACCGACGACCAGATCGTCGTCGTTGCCAACGGCTTCGACATGAGCCTGCCGCAACGTTTCGTGCAACAGACGCAAATCGTCCGGACTGTCATTGTCAATCATCAACTGGTTTGGATTCGCGCGACCATCCGGGCGAACGGCGACTGCTTCGCCTCCCCAGATCAACTTCGCGCCGCTGGCGCCGAAACTTTTCCATCGTCGAATCGTCAGATCGGTTGGAGCACCATTTTCGGTTCCGTCCCAGCCTTCCATCGGAAGAATCGCAAAACGATTCCCGATCCTGCCGCACTTCGAATCGATTGATCGCGACAACGGCGATTCGCCACCAGCAAGAATTTCGCTCTCTGCATTGAGCGACAGTCCGAGTTCCTGAATACGTTCCTGAAATTTTTCACTTGTCTTTAGCGACGCGACCCGTGGAAACCTGGTCTTGCTCATCTTAATTGTCCATCGTTTGAGATATCAACCGCCGCAGGTCATCCAACCCGTTGCTGGTCACAGTTTCCAAAACCCGTTCTGTCAGCCTCGCCCGCCTACCTGGCTTGAGATTGGCCGCATCGGGTGACTGCAGGAACTCGTAAAAGGCTCCTCCAACCACACGTGCCTGGAGCGGAGATGATACTTTCGATGAGACAACTCGAAAACCGTCTGCTTTCTTTTGTGCCGACTCAATTTCCGTCCAGCGATGAAGTTCATCAATCGTATCGACCATCTGATACGCATCGCCTGACTTGAGGCAGAGTTCCACTGATTCGGTCAATGCGGCAATCCGCATCTCGGGATTGTCATAAGCAACGGACGTGAATCCTTTCGCAAATGTCTCAGCATCGGCCGGAGAAATCCTGGAAATTTTCCCGTATTTATCTCCCACCAGCTGTCTCCTGATTTCTTTGGACACACTACTGCTAACCGAAGTCATGGTGGGTTCAGGCACAGCAACTTCCATCGAAGAGTTCCAAAACATACGAAGCGGAGAACCGTCGTACCCGTCTGCTTCGGCGTCCGAGATCAGCATCTCGATTTTGGATTTCGCCGATTCGGAACCATCCGAGTGGACAATACGAAATGCCGCCTGCTGCAAACGCCACGCAGGAACATTGGGAGCCGCCTCCTTCGACGCCAGCATCATTGCCAGGCCCGGACGAAGTGAACGATATGGAATCATGACATTCTCACCAAACCGTAGCACGACATCGTTTTCCCGACCTTCGACGAATCCAATGAACACACCCGGCTCGGGTTCGAGCTCGCCACCAGTGATCTTTTGCGAGCTGCGTTTTACCTGCGCCCAAAAACCTTCCAGGAACTTGATGACTTCACGACCATGGTTCAGCTCGGCATCGAACACGGCCTGCGCACCGCCAGGACGTTTCCCGTCGAAGATGGACTCGACGATCTGATACTGCTCGGAAGCTGACTCCAAACGTCCACGTTTCATTTCTCTTCGTGCGCGATCAAAAAGAAACCTGACCGAATGCAACTGGGGATCGCTTAACGTGATCGGATCGGACAATCGAATGGGCGCTGGAATATCGTCACTCCCATTGGAAAACGAACCAGCATTCTTTTCCGACAATTCTTCACGCTTCGCGTTGACAAGCTTTTCGGTCTCTTTCCGAATTTCGTCAGGAGTCAATTCAGCAGATGGATCCTCTGCTTTAGCGGCAGCAGGATCGACTGGATTAGCAGGATCGACTGGATCGACAACGTCGGGGTTTCCTCCAATGCCATACTGGTTTCCAAAATTCATGACCAGCGCACCGATGCCCGCAATGCACAGCAGCGTCATCAGCCCGCACAGCACAGGAATCAACCACGAACGTTTTCGCTTGATCCGTCCCGGCCGAATCCTGATCTCTTCCGACTTGAGATTGTCAAAGTTCACTTCCTCCTTCGAGTTCGACCCAGATACATTGACCTGAGGAACATTGGGGGCGGAAACGGGAATGGCCATCGGCACAGCCCGAGGCGTCTGAACATTGACATCTGAGCCCTGCTTGATGGTTGGCGTTGATCCACCTTTCATCGTCTGCTTTGGATCAACCTGTTTTTTACTTGTCTGGGACGTCGGATCGGACACTGAACTCTTCTGTGGCGGCGGCACAGCAAGGGGCTTGGCCGACCCCTTTGCGATTCGAGCTTTCTGTCGCATCGCTTTCAGGTACGCAGCCCGCAACTTGTCGTCGAGCAACGTTTCGTGTGCTTTGACAACATAGCGTCGCATTTTCGTATGGAGCTTGACCCGACCACCGATTTCTTCGTCCGACATCTGCTCCAGTTTCGCCAGCATCAGCTTTGCTCGCGAGTGAATCTGCTTTCGAAAGCCGATTGGGTCCTCTGAATTTGGTTTCACGCCGAACAATTGGAAGTGGTTCGGTTGTGTCACGTCTTCGTGGAACCCAAGCCATTTATGGAATGGATTGAATTGCTTTGCCATGATGGCCCTTGATCAAATGTCGCTTGTATCAGGTTTCGGCTTTCCGCCTTGCTGGAGATATCTATACTTATTTACTCATGATAACCACTTCTGTTTCAGATAGGTGCCTGACAGTCCGCAAATGTCACATCAAACCAGTCCAAATTTAAAAAAAGCAACCGACCTTGCAACGTTTGTAAACGTTTCGGCGTACAAATTTGTACCCATCGATGATCCCGCTGCGTTGAAAGCAAAATGGTTACCGATTTGCCAGACGCTTGGACTCAAAGGCACCATCCTGCTTTCCGATGAAGGCATCAACATGTTTGTCGCCGGAAGCAACGAAGCCATCGACAGGATCCTGAACGAAGTTTCATCAGACAATCGATTCACCGATTTGCCGATCAAGAAAAGCTACAGCGATTACCAGCCGTTTAACCGCATGCTGATCCGGCTTAAAAAAGAGATCATCTCGATGGGAGTCCCGACGATCAGTCCATCGTCAAAGACCAGCCCAAAGATTTCGGCGGCTCAATTGAAACAGTGGCTCGACGAAGGCAAAGAGTTCACGTTGCTCGATACGCGCAACGACTACGAAATCGAAATTGGCACTTTCAAGGAAGCCGTTCCTATTGGCATCGATTCTTTTCGCGAGTTTCCTGCAGCCACAAAAGAGCTCGACGATGAAGTCAGAAAGAAACCGGTCGTCATGTTTTGCACGGGTGGGATCCGTTGCGAAAAAGCAGGACCGCTGATGGAAGAACAGGGATTCGAAGAAGTCTATCAACTCGATGGCGGCATTCTGCGCTATTTCGAAGAGGTCGGTGGTGAGCATTACGATGGCGAATGTTTCGTATTCGATCAGCGCGTCGCAGTGGATCCAGCTCTGGAAGAAACCGAAACGACACAATGCTATGCCTGTCAGGCTGTCCTTACTGCGGAAGACCAAAAGTCTCCGTTGTATGACCCTCCTGACAGCTGTGCCAAATGTTATCTGCCGCCAGAGAAGCGATTGCTCAAGTCGCTGCGAGAACGAAACGAACGAATCCGCGAATTGACGCTGGAACTACCCGGCGCGCAACCCTATCACAATGTGCGGCCAGTCAATGTGCCGCTGAAGTACGATCGTCGAAAATGCCTGGACATGTTTCTTGAAATGCATGGGCATGTCGAAGACGGCTACTGGCAGAAAGAATTTGAGCTGGAACGAATCGTCTATAAAGACAAGCCAATCGACGCCGCAGCTGTGGTGCGATCAGGCTACCGAATCGAACATCTGATCCCACACACAGTCGAACCAGCCGTTTCCAACGAAGTTGACTTTTTGTTTGAAGACGACGCGATCGTTGTGCTGAACAAACCAGCTCCGCTGCCGATGCACCCTGGCGGACGTTTCAACCGCAACACGCTGAATCATTTTTTGTCGCTGGTCTACGACGATTGCCAATTGCGAATTGCTCATCGCCTCGATGCCAACACAACGGGCGTGGTGGTCTATGCGAAGAAACGTTCGGTTGCCAATTCGCTGCTGCCACAATTCAAAGATGGGACCGTTGAGAAAAGTTATCTTGCGCTGGTTGAAGGCGATCCCACAGAAGATTCATTCACCTGTGATGCTTCGATCAGCAAGGAACCCGATCGTGCAGGAACTCGGCTGGTCGATGCAAACGGCGACGAAGCAATTACTGAGTTCGAAGTTCTCCAACGACGCAACGGCAGGACGCTGTTGTTGTGTCGACCGCGGACTGGTCGCACAAACCAGATCCGCATTCATCTTTCGCATATCGGTCTTCCAATTGTTGGCGACCCGGCTTACGGCAGCGAAGAGGATCGAAGCGTCACTCAAACGCTGGACGTTGATGCGTCTCCGATGTGCCTACATGCGTGGAAGCTCGAAATTGATCATCCGTCAAACGGCAAAAGAATGACTTTCGAAGCTCCGCGTCCCGACTGGGCGTAGTGGCTCAGCAATCGGAAAAGTGATATCCTGAGTGCATCCGACTGCCAGTGGTAACGCGACGAAAGAACTGCTTGAAGTTTGAAGTTGCCGGATCGCTGCAAGCCATCGTCTGGGACAGCGAGCAACCCAACCGTCTCTGGATCGGTCATCGGGATCGGCCAAACGAATACGCGACCTCGCATTGATGGCCCCTTCGGCGAGCAAATTCGCCAGTTATCCAGGCGGGCACAATGAAGGCTTTCCGGATACATTCAATCAACTGTTTCGGGCGTTTTATGGGCACATCGAACAAGGCGACTTTTCAGCACCTTGTCCGTATCCAACTTTCGAGGACGGCCACCACGAGATCCTTTTGTGCGAAGCGATCATCGAAAGTCACAAACAACGGTGCCGGGTTTCTGTGGAGAACAATTAATGATGCAACTGGGATTTGTTAGTGCGATTCTGGACGAACAGACTTTGGAAGAAGTCTTTGCAGTCGCCAAAGAAAATGGCTACGACTGCGTTGAGTTAACAAAAAGTGAAAGTCATCTTTGAGAATTGTCATCTCAATGATGAACAGAAGATTCGACTGTGTGAAATCTGCACGGAGCTCAATGCGGATTGGGTCAAGACGTCGACTGGTTACGGCACCGGCGGCGCGACGCATGAGGACCTGAAACTGATGCGAAAGCATGCCGGCGATCACATTCAGGTCAAAGCTGCTGGCGGTGTCCGCGATCTGGATGCTCTGTTGGCGGTTCGCGACCTCGGTGTGACTCGTTGTGGAGCGACACGAACCAGCGGCATGCTGGGGGAAGCGAGAAAGCGACTGGGACTGGACGAAATCGTTGTTTCAGCGGCGCCGATCAAGGGCTATTGATTGCAGGTTGAATTGTCCACTACTGAAATCCCCTGTCTCAGCACGCGAACTACCCTTCCTTCGACATGGCGTTAAAATCTGATTGCTATTCGATCACTTTCAAATAAGGCTCCCCTAATGAACGCTCAGGAATTACTTGACCAACTTTTGGCATCCGGAAAACAACTCGCATCAAAAGGCAAAGAACTTGCTGATGAAGGCGCGGACTATGCTTCCAGGTACATCGAAATTCCCGAAGCCGGACCGGAACGCGATGCAATGATGGCGAAGGTTGGCGCTGGCGTTGCCGCAACTGGGTTGCTGGCACTGCTGCTTGGCACTGAAAAGGGACGCAAAACCCTGTCACCTGTGATCAAAGTCGGATCGCTCGCGGCGATGGGAGCACTGGGCTACAAGGCGTACCAAAAATGGCAAACCAAGAGTGGCGAAACAGAGTTTGATCTTTCAGAACTGGAAGTTGGCAAGCTCAAAGGAGAAGACGCAGAGAAGCGTAGCGTCGCGATTCTGCGGGCAATGGTCGGAGCGTCGAAATCCGACGGACAGATCGACGAAGCAGAACACGCCGTCATTTCGGGTCAGATCAAAGCCGCGGGAATCGAAAGTCAGGCTTCGGCGATTTTGCTGGAGGAAATGGGTAAACCAGCTGATGCCGGTCGCATTGCCGAGTTGTCCAATTCGCCAAGCATGGCCGTTGAGCTTTATCTGGCGTCACTGTTGGTCACCGGACAAAAGAACGATGCCGAGAAAAAATATCTCTCTGATCTGGCATCAAAACTGGATATGGCTCCGGAACTGGTAGAGCAAATCCACCAGGAAGCAGCACTGGTCAGCTGATTCTCGACAGGCGCCCGAACGTCATGAGAAATCTGGCCGTGTTGAGTTGCCGCCAAGATGTTAAACTGATTCCATCAGTTGAAACACAACGCTTGACCTGGCGGATACACCATGAAGAACTCCATGCTTTTACTCGGCACCTGTATGATCGGCATTTGCTCGATCGGCATTTCGGGATGCCGGACCGAATCGCCGCGTGCGTCAACAGATACGCAACATTCCGCCAGGTCCAACTACTGCTATGTAGGCATGGACTGAGGCGGATTGTGAAGCACTTGATCGCCCAAGGTCATTGAGTGGCTTCGCGTCCGGTCGGACGTTCAGGATGTTTTTGCGATTCCTTCCCAGGGACTGGTCATGATCCAGTCGCCCGAGGGTGAGTCGTTTACAAAAGAAGAAGCACACGCCATGTGCACAGAATGCAACGGAAATCTGGCGGCCTATGGGCAGCTGGATTTATGGGACGAACTCAAACGGGCACACGCTGGCGAGCCTTCGTCTCACAAGGTTGCCAAAAAATCGCAACCGGATTCTGCGTCGAAACCCAGGTAACCTTGTACCAATGAACTGTTTTACCCACGCCCTGCCCTGTCTCGACAACGCTTACGTCGCGACGGGATGCTGCATCCCTGATTGGCTAGGCGCTGCAGACAGAAAATGTCGGGCGCGTGAAAAGAAAACGACGCCGTTCCTCGATCACGAGGATCCGATCATCGCAGCCCTGGCCAGGGGAATTGTGAACCATCACCAGGATGATCACTGGTTTCACACCAACAAAACGTTCCAGGAAATGAATATCAAGTTCGCGGTTGAGATTCGTGAACTCATGGATAACGAACGGGGCATGCGTACAGGATTCGTCGGCCATGTGATGATTGAACTTTTTCTGGACGCCTGGCTGCACGCGAAGTTTCCGGGCAAACTGGAGTTTTACTACCAACAACTGAAAACGATCGATCCTGACAAAGTTCAGGAAATCGTTAACCTCTTCGCCAGCAAGCCTACCGACAAACTGGCCCGCGCCATTCGAGGCTTTATTGAAGAGCGATATCTTTTCGACTATACAGAGAATTCGACGACGCTTTATCGTATCAATCGAGTGCTAAAGCGTATTGGACTTGAGCAAATCGATGATCGGATTCTTCCCTGGATGGATACGGCCAGAGAACGCGTTTACGATCGCGTTCCGGATTTACTGGACCAATACGCAATTGAGTTCTAAAGGAGACTAACAATGAGTTCCATGGTTCAGGTCGAAGTTTTGCGAGCAGCTTGCTGCATTGCTGGCGCCGATGGTAACACTACCGATGCAGAACGAGAACTGCTAAACCGCCTGGCGAAACAGACAGGAGTTGGACTGGCTTCTCTGGAAGCGATGGTTTCCAGAGCATGTGAAGATCCGAATTTTTGCAACGAGCAGTTTCGGGTGCTCAAGGCTGAACCGAAGGATGCGATGGCAATCCTGCTGGAAGTTGCAATGGCTGACGGCGTGATTGATGAAAATGAAACAGAGATCCTGAAAGTCTTCGCTGAAAAGTTGGCTGTGCCGCCAGAAGTTTTCGGCTTGCTGATGCAGAAGGCAGTTGAAATCGCGAACAAATCGTAGCTCAGGCTCCAGACTGAGATGTAGCACGCGTCTGGGACAGATTCGCTTACAGTTACTGTGATCCGGGTCCTTTCAGGGCCAGTGGCACCAGACTCACAGCCCCACTGGAGCGAATCGTGATCTCGTAAGTCTGCCCTTCGCGGGGCAACAAATGGTTAGCCTGTCCATGAGCAGCGCGAATTCCGAGCTCGCTTTGTCGATTCAGGTCGTTGCAAACGTTTCCAAAGTCCTGCCATATCTGTTTGGCAAAATCGGAAGCTGCCGATTGCGCGTAAACGCCAGACGGCTTTGAAAAATCATCCAGGGAGAAACCATCGGCGGGCTTCATCTCGTCGCCGTAGATCTTCTTGAACGTACAGATAGAAGCGGAGCGCAGCGGATCAGCCTGTTCAATGTATTCATCCTCAAACTGCGCTACCCAGCAATCAATGTAAAATTCGTGGCCTTGTAAAGTAAACTCGCGGCTCGAACCGATCACGTTGCCTTTTTTGTCGACTTCGCTGAAAGTAACTTCCAGAAATTTCTGCCCGTTTTCATCGACACCCTTCTTGTCGACCGTCAGTTGGGCTATGCGTCGATCGATCTTTAGCAAATTTATCGAGACCTTCAACTTGTCGTTCTCGACTTCAGCCTCCTTCAGTTCAAGCTCCATCGCAGCCAATTTTTCTTTCGCCTGGATACCCGGTGCAATGAACTCGCTGTAGCCCATCCAACCGCCAAAGCCAACGCAGCTGGCAACGGCGACCATTAGCGCGGTGCGAACAGCACTGTTCACTGTTTGCACATTTTCCATCATCGAAGGTCGACGACGACCGTTTTCTTCAGCCATTGGAGTTCCAGGATTTCAGACGAGATCGCAAAAGCCAACCAAAGCGAAATGCAGGTTGGGTAGCGGTAAGTTATATTTCCATTCGGCGTTTGAGGCAAAGACTTTTGATTTGACTCAAGATTTTCCGCCTTTTCGGAACAGGACTCGTTGGCTCACGAAGTTCCCAACAAAGTTCGCGTCGCCGCAGCAATATCATCGGCTCGCATCAAAGATTCCCCAACAAGAATCGCATCGACGTTCGCCTGCAAAAGGCGCGAAACCTCGGCGTTAGAGGAAATTCCACTTTCACTCACAAAGGTAATTTCACTCGGCAGACTCTGACGAATCGAAATGGAATGCTCAAGATCGACTTCAAACGTATTGAGGTCACGATTGTTGACGCCGACGAGCGACGGTTTGCAAGCAAGCACTTTTTCGATGTTTTCGCGGTCGTACAGTTCCACCAGTGCTGTCATTCCAAGTTCGTTGATCAACGCGTGTAAATCACCAAGCTGACTCGCTTCAAGACATTCCGCAATCAGCAAAACCGCATCCGCCCCGGCAGCTCTGGCCTGGTAGACCTGCCAGGGATCGATGATGAAATCTTTTCGCAACACAGGTAGCGAAACAGCCTGCCCAACCTCAATTAGAAAATCGAGATGTCCCTGAAAGAACGCTTCGTCCGTGAGCACGCTGATACAGCTGGCTCCCGCCAACTCGTAGGCTTTGGCGATGGCTACCGGATCAAAGTTCTCCCGAATCACACCCTTCGAAGGGCTGGCTTTCTTGACTTCCGCGATCAGGCTAATTTCGTCCGGTTTCTGCAGGGCTTTCAAAAAATCCCTGACCGGTCGTCCGTCGCGGGCTGCTTCTTTAACAGAGTCCAGCGACGACTTCTGTTTGCCACTTGCTATCTCAAGCAGCTTGTGATCGATGATTTTTTTTAGGATGGAGTGCACGATGACGCAATCACTGGATTCAAAAATGGAATCCAAATGCTAATCGATGTCGCCCTCGCCGCAAGATCGCTCAGCTGACAGAAAGAGGAGATTCGAGCGGAGTCGGAATGCTGGTCATTGGCACGGGAACGGCCGTGAAGTGCTTCATCAACTGCTCCTGACGGTAGGTGAAGATCTTCATCAGGTCGGGTTTGACGAAGTACCGATGAACCAGGGCTCCAAAGCGTGGGACATAGTGAACTCGATCCTTGGCCAAAGTCTGATTCGGACCGAGGGACTCAAAAGTGTGCTCGTGATACCAAACTTTATACGGCCCCCGAAGCTGCTGATCCACGAAACGATTGGGAGGTTGCCAAGCTTCGATCTCAGTTCGCCACTTGATCGGCAATCCGTGAAGCTGCAGCCTGTAGTCGATCAAAGCACCTTGCTTCATTTCGATTGGCGTCGGAGTGACAATCTGAAATTTCAACCACGGCGGCGTGATCGCCTGAAGGTTACCAGCATCGGCAAAGAAGCCAAAAACCTCTTCGAGCGGACGGTCAATTACGAGATCAGCGGTCAGCACAAAGCCCCGAGATTGATGGGGCTCGATATTTATCTTTGGTTGCGACATTTACTTCTTCAAATCCTGTGAGTTGCCGTTTGTGGAACCGATGGCACCCCGATTATGTAACGGGAAAATCAGATAGAACTGAATTACCGCTCGATTTTTGAGTCTCCCGATGTCAGAATCCTGAATTAAACGATTCAACCGTCAAAATTACGGGGTCACGCGAGTGAGCTTTTCTCAGTTTGTGCTGGTTTTGGGCACGCGAAATAAAAAGAAACGGCGCGAACTGGAGTACCTCCTTTCTCCCTTTCCCCAAATCCAGCTCAAGTCCCTGGAGGATTTCGAGAACGCAATCGAAGTTGAAGAAACCGGTACCACTTTCGCTGCCAACGCGGCACTCAAAGCAACCGAACAGGCAGTTCATTTGTCACAATTCGTGTTGGGTGAAGACAGTGGTCTTTCAGTCGCAGCACTCGATGGTCGCCCCGGTGTGTACTCAGCCCGCTATTCAGGAGAAAATGCGACGGATGACTCCAACAAGGTAAAGCTGATCGAAGAACTCGCTGGTGTCCCAACCCAAAAACGGGGAGCCTGGTACACTTGTCACATGACCCTTTCGGATCCTCAGGGTAACGTCCTGATCGATTGCGAATCCCAGTGCCACGGTCGAATCCTGGAAGCAGAACGTGGCTCGGCAGGATTCGGTTACGATCCATTGTTCGAGATTCCTGAATACGGATTAACATTCGCGGAACTGGGTGATGAAGTGAAGTCGGTTCTTAGCCATCGAGCCAGAGCCAATCGAATTTTCATTCCCAGGTTATTGAATTTGATCGCAAAATCCCAAAAGGCAGCTGTCTAGTGCAAACGATCAAGATCGACAATGACAACAAAGAAACCGTTCTTAAAGCGCTGCGACAAAACCTGCCGGATTCGCCTTCGTGGTCTGCTGTCAAGAAAGTTCTCCACGGACGCTTCGTGGCCATCGGCGGCGTGATGTGTTTGGACGAAGCCAGGAAACTGTCTCGCGGAGAGGTTGTTACGGTTCACGACCGGCCGTTCCCACCACCTCCCAAGGATCAGGACGTCAAAATTCACCATGTCGATGGGGATTTAATCATTGTCGAAAAGCCGTCTCGCATGGAGACGCTTCGACGCAACTCCGATTTGAACTGGTCCTGGGAACGAAAGAACCGCCAACCGACGCTCAACGAATGCGTGCCCAGAATTGTTGGCGAGCACGCTGCGGCGAAGCGAAAAGCAGAAAAAAACAGTTTGCGTTTCCCAAAGCTGTTCCCGGTCCATCGCATCGACCGTGACTCAAGCGGACTGCTTGTGTTTGCCCGCAACAAGGAAGCTCAGACGAAGATCATTCATCAGTTTGCCCAACACGCTGCAGTGCGTAAATACCTGGCGCTGATCCCGGGCAAGATCGATGACCAGTCGATCACTTCCCAGTTCATTCGCGATCGTGGCGACGGATTACGTGGCAGCACAACAGACACTTCGATCGGCGAACATGCAACGACGCATTTCAAGACGCTGCAGACGTATGAGCGACAGGAAGATTCAAAAGACAAACAGATTTTCAGCGAACTCGAATGCAGCCTTGAGACTGGACGAACCAATCAGATTCGAATCCATCTGGCGGAGCTTGGACATCCTATTTGCGGCGACATCAAGTACCGCGGACCTTTTGGCAAACCTCCTGTTGTCGACGAAAGCAGGATCTTCCGCATGGCCTTGCATGCCACCCGCCTGACCTTCGTGCATCCGACCAATGGAAAGACGATGGACTTCACCACACCCTGGCCAAAGAAGATGCTTCGGTATGTAGAATCGATCGAAGCGTAGACACCTGTTTGCACGATGATTGTGGCCGCAGCGTCTCGCCGCAATTTTAATTTACTGCCTAACCGATATGGTCATTTTGCTTTTGAGCCCTTCATCGGCGACCGCAATTCCATCCGTTCCTTCAAACGTTTGGTCAGTTCGGCCACTAAAGCTGGCTGGTCGTCTGCTTCATTGATAAAACCATCGGCACTATCAGCGTATAGTTCAATCTCGCCAGTGCTGTGCAACACCATCCGATGCGTCGGCGTGCGAATCGTGCTTCGGGTTTTCGTTGCGACACCGTGGTAGGAAATCGCATCGTGTCCCCTAGCATCCGGAGACCGCAAAATTGGTTTGAGTGAAACACCATGTAAGCTCTCGGGCGTCGCCAAGCCGGCCAAATCACAGAGCGTTGGAAACAGGTCGATCGATTCCACTAACGCGTCCGTTTTCTGTCCCGGCAATGCCAAGCCCGGATGGCAAATGATCATCGGTGCCCGCAAGGACTCTTCGAACAAGCTATGTTTGCCCCACAAAGCGTGTTCACCCAAATGCCATCCATGATCGCCCCAAAGAACAATGATTGTGTTCTCGCGCAGCCCCAGGTCATCCAGTTGTTTCACGATTTTACCAACCATTGCGTCGGCATAGCTAACACAGGCTCCGTAGTGTTTGCGTACTTCAGTCGCGAATTCTGCATCGGTGTTCGGATCGCGACCCCACGAAAGATAGCGATCAAACTCTCCCGAACGATGCCAGGTGGTTTTACCGGGCGGGCGGGTTGGATGCGGGATCGGTGGTAATTTTGCGTCCCGATAATGTTCCATGTACTTGGCAGGCGACCCAAAAGGCAGGTGTGGTCGAATGATTCCTACTGCCAGGAAAAACGGCTTATCGTGTTCCGACGCCAGCTGTTTCATTTCTTCGATGGCCTGGTCGGTAATGACTCCGTCAGGATAAATCGAATCGTCGCCTTCAGCGGATTCGAAAACCGGCATCGTTTTCCTTTTTTTCAAACGTATCTGACCATTGGCCAAACCGTGCATCACTCCTCTGGGGTGCTTCCACAAACCCGCTGGCAATGGACTGCGATCCCATGCGTTTGGGATTTCAGTTCGCTTCAGATCGTTCCAGTCGGTCCCTCCGTATCCGCCCGGGTGATGCGAAACCTTACCGACCGAAACGGTGGTGTAGCCGCTATCGCGAAACCACTGAGGCATCGATGGCGGAACCGTTTCCCCTGCTGCAACTTGTCTGGCTCGATCGAACAACGCATTATTTCCGCCAGATCCATACCGTCCCGTAAGCATGGCGTATCGCGAAGCACCACATGTTGGGGCTTGCACGTAGTGCCGATGGAAAGCGCGACCGTGACTGGCCAGCGCATCAATGTTGGGCGAGTGGATGTAGTCTTTGCCAAAACAATTTAGTTCAGGACGCAAGTCATCCACACAAATCAACAACACGTTTGGCCTGGTCGGCTCGTCAGCGAGCGATGTGCCCGGTTTCGCAATATTGATAAACGCCGTTGCCAGGACCACCAGCAATTGTAACCATCGCGTAGTTGATACCATCGATACTCTTCACAGTTTATGATTTCTTGATTTTGACTTGAACCGTTTTGGTTTTTTGTTCACGGAAAACGGGATCGACGACAGGAGTTGCATCGAGTGCAGAACTCACTCATTTGCGGGTCGCGATTGCATGACGGTGCCTATAACACCGACTCTTGCATTGGATTAGTATACGGCATTTCAAAAATGCAAGTTCTGGCCTGCAACAAGTTGAAATCAATACTGACTATGAATTCACTTCTGCACTCGAAGCAGTTGTGCGACCAGCTATGCGCCCGGATTTGTAGTCCTTGTACTTCGCTCGGAGAAACTTCGTAATGGGAGCCTCAAACCACATGGTCGTTGCGACTCCCAAAGCGATCATCAAACCTGTCGCCACAACGATGCTTGCATGTGACTCCAACCCAAACTTTTGCAACTGGTTGATGCAGCACGATCCGATGTTGTTGTGAAACAAATAGAGCGTGTAGGAAATCGAACTGATATAAACCAGTGGCTTCCAACGCAGTGGAGGAATCTTGCCCCACGCTCCAAAGGCCAGCAAACCAAACAACAGTGCCGTCGCCGCCGGATTGTGTCCCCGCAAATCAACTGCGTGAAAAACAAACGCCGCAAACAGAATCCCCAACGCGTTGTGAACCCTGTTTCCTCGATCGTTGTAGATTTCATTGAGCAACATTCCCATCACGAAAAGTGGAAAGTTACGCAAAATGAACAACTGCTCAACAACGTGGAGTGAACCGCCAAATCCATTACCTGGCCACGCCGTTTTGATTCCGTGAATCGCAGCGCACCCCGCAAGGCAGGCAACGGTTCCAACCATCAAGTTCCGCAACGTGTGCTTCCAGCCACCCAATGCCGTCATCAGAACAAGGAATGTATAAAACAGCATTTCGACCTGGAGCGTCCACGTCACGGGCTCCATATTTTCGTAGCCGAACAGTTTCGGCAGCGTAGAAAGATTCGCAGCAGTCGCTCCAACCGAAACGCTCTGGGCAAAAAACGGAATCGAAGAGAACAACAGCACATTGAGCAGGATGCAGAGCCAATAGGAAGGAAAGATCCTGATACAACGTGCAACCAAAAAGTCAGTCGTGGAACGCTTTCCAATCAACGTCATCACGTTCACGAACCCACTCAACATGAAGAACAACTGCACGCCGTACTTGCCGTAGGGAAACATCCACACCAATGGTGAATCGAAACCATATTTGTTCGCGTAGACCCACGTGAAGTGAAACAACAACAGATTCAAACAAGAGATCGCGCGAATTGCATCAAGTTCAAGGATTCGCTTCCGCGGCGCTGGGGAAGATGAAGATTCTGGCCGACTGGACATCGAAGTTTACTGGTGTTGTTGGAACGGAAACTGAAAGCTGAAAACGTTACGAGTTTGTCAGTGGCATAATCCCAAACGCGGGCATTGAAACGGCTGGCATGATCGGTTTGGCAGTTGGCACAGCATGAGGTCTTCTGAGCCCCTGCTGTTCGTGAATTCGCTCGATGTGAGAACGAATCAGATTGGGCATCCACATGGTGTATTCAACCAGTTCCAGAAACGCTTCGTGGTCGAATGGTTTCCGTATAAAGAACACGTTGCGATCGTTTTGCCGCCGGCTGATGACATCCGGTTTCTGCGATGAAGACGTGAACAGAAACGGCACGTCACAGTTTGCGGGAACACGGTGAATCAGCGTCTCAACAGTAACGCCGGTTCCAGCACGCATGTCACAATCGCAAATCACCAGATCGAGAGGCTGTTTTGCGGCGACATTCAGCGCCTGTTCGCAATTGAACGCAGAAAACGCCCGGTAGGACTGCGTTTCCAGAGACGCCCTGATCAATGCGAGCGACAATTCGTCCGCATCGGCAATCAGGATTTGAGTGAGGATTTTTTGACGCACGGTTTGCCTCTTCGAGGGATGACCGCTAATCCATCAGCTTGCTCACGTGCAGCCTGGTTCCATCAAGCCAAAAGAAATCACGCGAGTTACCTGTCGTTATCGGGACCGTGACCAGCAGAGTTCTCGAAAACTTTCAGCTCGGCCATAACCGTCGCGTCGCGAACAATCGGCAAGCTTTGCGACGCGTTGTAGCAATCGTGTCACTGGTACGACTACCGGATTCGGACTGCGGTCGGTGAAACACGCTGGTTGTGGCAAAGGGTACCGACCTCAACTTCAACTTTCTGAAAACCGAGTTCGGCATGTAACGATTGGCTGTCCAGTTGTGACGTCTGAATCAGATTTGCGTCAACCAAAATCGATACGTCCGGCACGAGAGTTGTTGCAATGATCAAACCGAATGACTGACCAACTTTCCCTGAGAGCCAACGATTCCATGTCCGACAAAACAGACTGCTGTTTCGGCCACTTCAGATGATTAAAAACAATAAGGCTACGTCGTCCCAGAGCGGAAGTCGATCTGGAAACCACATGGGTGTCCTGATTAATTCAGACACGCAATTTTAACAGTACGCCGACCGGCAAAATGAATCGGTAGCAGCCTAACAAGTCGCGCTAACGATTCCGACTACGGATTTAGTTGATTCAGGGCGGTACCAGAAATTCGAAGTTTTCAGAAGGAATCAATTGTGATTAGAACAACTCTTACTTTGGCTTGTGCGATCATCGCACTGGCATTTACCTCCAACGCGAACGCCCAACATGGATTCGGCGGCGCATCATCATTCGGCGGATTCGGCAGCGTTGGCTCTTTCGGTCAGGCAGGCTTCCAGGGAGGATTCAGGGAGTGTGGTCGCGAAATCACCAACCAGCAAGCTGCTTCTTTGTGGGGCGGATACTGCACAGAGACTTGTGCAACTGGCAAGAAATGCGGCCTGTTCGGCGGCAAGTGTAACAAAGGCGGATTTGGCGGCGGCGGATGCGGCGGCGGATGCGGAAGTTGCTTTGGCTATCCTGGCGGTGGATGTGGCCTCGGTGGCGGATGCGGCTGTGGCGGCGGATGCGGCGGCGGTTGTGGCCACGGCGGATTCGGCGGCGGATGGGGAGGCGGCTTCGGTCACGGTGGCGGATGCAGTCACGGCGGACTCTTCAGCAAAATCA
>CAYUNP010000028.1:0-12992 GCA_964446085.1 uncultured Pirellulaceae bacterium | reverse complement strand
GGCGGCTTCGGTCACGGTGGCGGATGCAGTCACGGCGGACTCTTCAGCAAAATCAAAGCAAAACACAGTGGCGGATGGGGTCACAGCAGTTGCGGTGGCGGCGGCGGATGCCTTGGCAAAATCAAAGCAAAACACAGTGGCGGATGGGGTCACGGCGGATGGGGCCACGGTCACGGCGGATGCGGGCTCTTCGGCAAGAAGTGTCGCAAGAATCAATGCTCTGCAATTGCCTACCCCGTAACAACGGCTGCGATCAATGAGTGCGGTTGTGGCAACAGCGGTCAGTACTTCAGCTACGCTGTTGGTTCAGAGTACGGCAATGCTGGTATTCAGAGCAGCTTTGATGGAATGCTCACTGGAGCTTGCTCAAGCTGCAACGGCGGATCAAGCGTCCTCGATGGAGCTGGATTCATTCAGTAAAAGCGAACAGGATTTTTGAAATTCAAAAGGCCGCTTCGAAAGAGGCGGCCTTTTTCGTGTCAGCATCAGTCCCGGACGGACCGACTACATTTCGTATTCAATCTTGAGTACTTTGAAAGTCAGACTTCCTTTGGGAACATCAATCTCGGCTACTTCGCCGACTTTCTTGCCAAGCAGTCCACGTCCGATGGGTGACGTGATGAGATATTTACCTTCGTCGTAGTTCTCGTCGCCATCGCCGACCAGCGTGATTACCTCTTCATCATCGATATCCACATCCATCACCGTGACTGTGGCCCCGAAGGCAATCTGGTCTCTTGGAACGTCAGCCGGATCAACGATTTGCGCTCGAGCCAATCGATCCTTGATTTGATTAATGCGAGCCTGCATCATTCCCTGCTTCTCGCGCTGAGCGTGATATTCAGCATTCTCCTTCAAGTCACCTTCATCGCGAGCCAATGCAATCGCCGAAGCAATCTCGGGCATAACCGTGTTCTCGAGGTGTTCGACTTCCTTCTGCTTATCGTTGAAGCTTTCCTGAGTCATTGGGACACGTTCCACGACGGTTCCTCCTGAATATTGGCGATGGGTGGTTTTGACCGAGCAAAAAAAATCGACCTGTGACCAATCGGTCCCAAGCCAGTTAGACATTTTTGAACATCGTGCGGCAAAAATCAACACGAATTGCCCCGCTGCTCCAAACAGTGCCAACTTCCCGTGTTTAAGAGCCTCATTTCGAGCGACTTCGATGTCAATTAGCCGGTGAAAGCGGTGAATTGTGCGCAAAACCGGGATTCACCATTCGCATGATTCCGCTCAATCTTCGGATTCAAACCAGGGCCGTTCGACACAGAACAACAGCCTTTTGGCATCACGTTTCCACTTCGCGGAAGTCTCGCCAGGTGAATAGACCGCCGACGCCGCCATCACGATTCCGCGTTCTTCCGGATTCAATCCATTCAACCCGGCATCCGCGAAATGCCTCGGCCCCTCGTCGATAATTCGACCCAAACAATCAGCAGCGGATATTCTCGTGGACGGATCATCCTTCCTGTGGGCGTCCAAATATTTCTCAAACGGTTTGCCCATTCGAGCTGCAAGTGCCGCCAGGTAAAGCTTCGAACTCTGAGTTAAAGTTTCCATCGGAACTGACAAACCGGCTTCTTGCCATTGCTCTGTGGCGTCTTGCGAGGCCGCAACCAAAACAGTCACTCCCGGCGCGGCGTCGCTTCCTTTAACGCGTTGCAGCGCGTCTTCCAACTTCCCATCGGCGAGCATTGAATAAGCAAGAAATGGTGACTGGTCGATATTGTAGTCCATTTCTTCGATCGTTCGCAGTCGCCTCAGTTCAATTGAATCCTGTAATCCGTGATAGCTCGGCGCCTCGGTTTCTGAAAGTAACCTTCGAATTCGGGCACAAGTCATAGCAGCACTGGTAAACCATGGACCACGTGCTCTAACAACTTCGCCAAATGTTTTTTCGGCGTCTTCCCATTTTTCCACGCGCGCATCGATGTACGCCGAATTGGATTTAAACCAGTTGTTATCCGGGAATTTCTCAAACTCTTTCATGATTGCCGCGTCACGCTCGGGTCCGGCAACTTGCGAAATCAAGGCGAAATATTGTGCATCGCCATCGTCCGGATTCTCATCCGCCAGTCGCCTCAAATCCTCGGCACATGTTTCTTTCTCATCGCCCTGGAGAGTCTCCAGCAACACGTAGCGCGTGAAACCGTCGCTTGGATCCTGCGCGAGTCGATGCGCAATGATCTGATGGAAGTCCTCTCTTTCCATTGCCAAACCAATCCACTGATCCAACCAACGCGAATCAGCCACGTCCCACATCGCGTGCATAAACACCGACCTGGCGCGTTGCGATTCATTCTCAAGCAGAAATGTGATCTCTTGCGGATGTAATTTCGCATGGTGCGTTAACACCGAGCGCGTGGTTCCGTCGCCATCGATCTTGACCCGATTCGGCGGCTCCTTGAAAAGACAGGAAACACTGGACGTTCGCCAATGCGGAGCTCCAAGCTGAATCGTCGGGGCGGGAGTAAAAGTTGCCACCGAATATATCGCTGCTGACCGAGTATGTAAATCAATTGGAGCAATGCAGCAAACATTTCCCCTACCATACAAATTCGAATAAACTGGGCGGATGGACAGTACTTCAGAGAGCCTGCTTTTACGGTTGCGATCAAGCAACGATCAAAGAGCATGGACCACGTTCGTTGAACTTTACACGCCGTTGATTTTTTATTGGGGACGACGAATTGGATTGCAAACCAATGATGCTGCGGATCTGGTTCAGGATGTGTTAACACTGGCTTTCCAAAAGCTTCCAACTTTTGACTACGATGCCGACAAAAGTTTTCGTAGCTGGCTAAGAACCGTAACGCTCAATCGCTATCGGGAGAAAATCCGCAAGAAATCGATCGGTGCGGCCCTCGCCACGCAGAGCTTTCTTGGATCGATCGCGCAACCGGACTCGGCGGAATCGACCTGGGACTTGAGCTATCAACAAGCCCTCGTTGGACGTGCGAAGCAACTGCTGGAATGTGAATTTCAGCCCGCGACCTGGTCGGCACTGCAGGGATACGTTTTCGAAGGACAATCCGCAGCGGACGCAGCGGCGGAAAATGGAGTCAGTATCTGGACGGTTTATGCCGCAAAATCCCGCTTGATGTCGCGAATGAGAGAGACGCTCGATGGATTGCTGTAAAAAGTTTGAGATTTTCCCAACAACACCTTACAAGTTCCACAGTCCAGGCGCATACCCTCCATCAGACGACAAAAACTGTTCTTGCGAGGTGAAAACTCATGCCGACGCTTACTAACTCAAACTGCCCAAAACGTGAAACGCTGTCCAATTTTTTGTTGGGAAAGCTCGACCCAATCGAATCATCTCAATGCGAGAGCCACCTCTCCAAGTGCCAACCCTGTGTCGAAACGATCAGTGGACTGGACATCAGCGACACCTTTCAGTCGCTGGTTGTGGATTCAGTTGGCGATCCTGATTCACTTTCAGTGGCTGACGAAAGCGTCGTTGGAAACCTGATCCATCGAATGATTGATATCGGATCGCAAACGGGTGCGATCAGAAAATCTCTCGATCAACGGGCAGCCGACATCGTCGGGTTACTCGAACCAACGGCGTCGGGTGACGCGATTGGACAGATTGAACATTATCGCATCGAAGAAGTTCTTGGCTGCGGCAGCACGGGCGTTGTCTTCAAAGCCATCGACGAAAATCTGAACCGGCCCGTGGCGCTCAAAGTGTTACGCCCTTCTCTCGGTGACGCAGCACGGCAGCGATTCATCGCTGAAGCACGGGCCACCGCCAATCTGGACCACGCAAACGTGGTGACGATTTTCCATGTCGGTGACGCCGGTTCTCTGGCCTTTATCGTGATGCAGTGGCAACCCGGTGAAACACTGGAGCAGCGACTGCAACACGAATCGATTCTGACGACCGAAGTGGTCAGGCAGTTTGGCAAACAGATCGCAGACGGACTGGCGGCAGCACATCAGAAAGGGCTCGTTCATCGTGACATCAAGCCAGCAAACCTGTGGATCACCGAAAGCAATCAAGTCAAAATTTTGGATTTCGGTTTGGTTCGCATCATGGACGAAAACCCACAACTGACTTGTACAGGAATGATCGCGGGCACGCCGTGTTATATGTCACCCGAACAGTCTCGCGGCGATGAACTGGATGTTCGTAGCGATTTATTCAGCCTCGGATGCGTGCTGTATCAATGTCTGACCGGGAAACTTCCGTTCGCGTCATCGAATGCACTGGCAACGCTGCAGGCAATTCAACGCGTCCAACCTGCTTCGCCCACGAGTTTGGATGCAAGCACGCCTGCTGATGTTTCTGATTTGGTGATGGGTCTTTTGGAAAAGTCACCTCATCGTCGACCTGATTCAGCCAGTGATGTGGCCAGCGCGTTGACTTCAGATCGCAATGCATGGCCATTCGAATGCGATGACTACAGCGTCGCAAACGTACAGGCTGACCGAAAGCAATTGGCGGCAAAACCTGTCAGGAAGTCAAGTTCTTCTTTCTGGATGTTCGTCGCCATGACACTGGCTGCCGGCGTTATCGGATTGTGCGGTTACATGTTTGGACCGCAGATCATTCGCATCGCGATGGACGAAGGTGAGATCGTGATCAACTCCAACGACCCGGACGTGAGCGTAGAAGTTTTGCAGGGTGGCAAAACGATTGAAGTGGTTGATTTGAAAACGAAGCAGAGCATTCAGATCAAGTCCGGCAGTTATCAGATCCGAGCGGTCGGTGACGAAAATTCGATCTCGATCGACAAGGAAACACTGACGCTTTCGCGAGGCGAGTCGGCAATTGTGACCGTAACCACAACTGCATCGACAAACACAGTCACATCGGTTGAGGACGCTGACGACAAGTCCGCCCAAAATAAAATCATTCCGCAATTTCCAAATCAACGTACTCAAGCTCCTGCTTCATCGGTGCCTGAATCCGCCACCTTGGTAGATCCAGACCATCTTGTAAGACCGGGCGATGTCCTGGCTGTATTTGTTGAGGGTGTAATGGGAAATCTGAGTGACACAAACGGCGGTGACCGCAACCATCTCGGACTACCGGTTCCGGTCAGGGGTGACGGGAGCATTTCATTGCCGCTTGCTGGAACGATTCAGGTTGTTGGCATGACAGGCCTGCAAATTGAAAACAAAGTCCGTGAAAATTACATTGGACCAATCATGAAGCAAGGCTACGTTAGCGTCGTCGTAAAAAAGACTTTCGCAAACAACAAACGCGAGTTCAGCGAACCCGTGTTTGACGGCCTGACGTTTGCCGAATGCGTCAATGCGATCAAGTATGAACGCGATGGTAAAAAATTGAAAAATCCGATTCGTGGAATCATCGAATTGTCAGATTTGAAATCAGCTTCTTCCGAGCTCATCGATCAACTACTTGCAGCGGTGATCAGAGCTGCAAAAGTCGACAGGGGCTTTGGGTATGTAAGGTATTTCATACGGCGACTGTCTAAGGAACAAATTCAAGAGATAGCCACCAAAATCAGTTTAAATGGTTCGACCCATGAGTTGTCATTTTTGCGAACTGTCGTAGATCGTGACTGGGATCGAATCAAGTCAATTGAAGACCAACTCGTCACCAACCTCATCGAAGTGATCAAAAGCGATGCAGAAGGGTCCCAATTCGCTTCGAGTATACTTTTGAACGCCTTCCTTGAACAAGATGTTTCCACCGAAACGATAAATCGATCAATTGAGCCGCTTCTGAAATCTCTTCCCAACGGCACTAACGCCCACAACGATTTATATCGCTTGGCGGATACTTACCCAGAAATGAAAGGGCTTGGAAATTCAATCTCTGAAGCAATTTCAAAAACTGATAGTAAAAACATTAATATGTGGACTCGAACGCTTTCGCTGTTAAGCACAGAAAATCAAAAGTCTTCAATTGAATCGCTTACCAAAAGAGTCCTGAGCAATAACTCCTTTGCAAACGGAATTCCGACCAGGCTGATCGGGTATTTCTGTGAAATCCCGGATTCGCTGTTCCAGATTATTGAGCCAGAATTGCAAAGGCAATCTAAAAATGGAAACTCAACAGCAATGAGAATCATTGCGAGTCGGGCTGCAGTCAAAAACGGAGGCGAACTGAAAAGCGAGAAATAAAGGCACTACTTTGTGTCACCCAACCCCATTCGCTTCTTCAACTCCGCCGCGGCCCTGGCTCGCTGTTCTTCACGTCGTTTTTCAGCAGCTTGGGCTCGCTCGCGGAATTCTTCGATGCGGGAGTCCACAATTTCGTTGCGAATTGGGTCGAAAAGTGGATCCTTGAAAAAGTCGATCGCGTTAAACGTCACCCACGCATGAGGCGTTGGTGGCAACTCAGCATCTTTGACAAACTTGAATTCCTTCACTTCCGAAGGAGTCGAAATCACCAGCGTATTGGACGGCTGATCCGTCTGCGATTGCTTCCATTCGACTGCGTGACCATTGAAGTTCTCGTAGGACTCGACAATCTCATTGCAAACCAGTTTTCCAGTCTTCGCATCGAGCAAAACGAAATTCAAATGGTGCGATTCCGCCACGCTTTGCTGATTTCTTTGAATGTGACGACCAAACATGATCGCAGGCGAATCGAATGGCTGGCTGTTCATATACTCCATTCTTTCTACGTGAGCAGGTGATTCCCAGACCAGCGACGTTCGTTGCTGATCAATCAGATACACCGGCCCCGAACCAAGACTGTCATGAATCTTGTCGAAACGATATCTGGCCTTGCCACGAAAAACACCAGGGCTTAGCTTTCCGCATTTGACATGCACGACCCAACCAGCACGATGTTCCCGAACTGTGACGCCCTGCATCGTTGCCTGTTCGAGTCCCGACATCGGCAACTGAATTTCACTGGAAACATCGCCGGACGCCAAATCGATAAATGACATTTTCCCATTCGACTCCAAATGGCAAATTTCATTGCGAAGATAGAACCTCTTCGAATCCAGGCGAAACACCTTCGACCACGAAACTTGCCCCGTGTCAGGATCGAAGACAGCAATCCGCGTGGCCACTTTCGCTGGATTTTCTGGCTTGCCCGGACCGGTGTATTTCGCCAACTCTGCTTTCGAAAGTTCAGCTTTTCGAATGGGGTAGCTCATCACCAGCTTGTCCGTGACAACGCGACTTACAAGATATCGTTTCGCGTTAAGCGTTCGTTTCAGTTTCCCGGTCGCCACATCAATCGTATTCAAATTCTGTGTCGATTCGCTCCATGTCGTTAGCTGGGAACCATGCGAAACGATGCGTGTAATGTCATCCTTCATTTTTCGCTTCCAAATCAACTTCCCTGTCAGCGATTCGTAGCAGTACAGGTCGTCGCCCCGATTGACGACCGTTTCCCGCGCCCCGGAAAACGCAGTTTTGTCAGGTGTGACGTGCTGCAAGGGAACTTTCCACATGCGTCCCCCGGCACCCGAGAGAACATTGAACCAATCCACGTAGTAGGTCGACCTGTCAAGCGAAAATTCCGCGATGTGATTTTGGATATCGATATGAACCAGATAAGTCGACCCTATGCCATCATCATCAGGCCCCTGAATTCGCATCTCATTAATCCGGTTGCCGTAGCTGTTGCGCATCTCAAACTCGACGTCACCATTGCCCCACGGACAGAAAAACATTCGCAACTTCGAAAACCGCGGATCGGTCGCTTCCCCAACCCTGAACGGCAAACGATAACGGTTGTTGGCTTGTTTTGACACCTTTGAAGACGTGACGACCTGTCCATCAGCAATCGGCCATTGAGAATCGGTCCAGTTCGCCGATGAGCGAACACTGTTGGCGCTGGCCTCAATCGCCGTTGAGACTTTCTCTTTCAAATCGGACAGGCTTTCCCGTTCACCTTCGTTCAGATCAGAAGGCTCCATGTCATCGATCGTTTTCGAAGCATAGAACAGGTCATTTCCTGCCAACAGGATTTCTGCTTTGAGTAACTTGATGCGTTCTGAATTTTTCGGATGAACTGACGACGCAATATTCGCGCACTGCAGCGCCACCAAAAAACGATTCTCTTTGAGAAATCGTCTTCCCAGAATTTCCATCGTCTCGACATCCAGTACATCAAGCGGTACTCGCGCCAAAAGCCAATCGAGTTGAGCCGCGGGTTGGTCGATGTTCTCGCGAACGAGTTTGACAAGCTGACCTTTTGCTTCGGAGAATCCTTTCGGGTCCACCCGCTGCAATCCTTCCAAACCAAGAATCATTCTCGCTCGATGCCAACCGAATGCCGAGTAACCAATCACGTCGTGGCGATTCCCGAAGTCAAGTTGTTCAATCCCGTTCTTCACAACGGTTTTCGCCGGGCGGTTGCGGGATCCATCAATCAACCTGGCGGCAACTGATTTGAAAACATCATCCTTGATTTCAGGGGCGGTCGCTGTTTTGATTTTTTCAAATTTCGTTTCCAGTTCCACAAGGCTCATCTCGACAGATTCGTGAAACTCGCCGGCTCTGAGTTTCGCAATCGCCCTGTTTTGCTCCAACGATTCAACGTTAAAATCCGGATAAAGTCGCTTCAATGCATCAAACGACTGGACCGCAATGGCCGGTTGATCGTCCTCGAAACTTGCCGTACATGATTCCAGCAACTGAGCGTACTTTTGCAGACGATTCTGCTCTGCGATTTCGATCAACAAATCGAGGCCAGACTTTAATTCGCCCTGCTGAATCAACGTTTGCGACTTGACGAACTTCTGCGCTTCAGTGAGCTCATCTGCGCTCACATCGTCAATCAACTTTTTGCTCGCATGGAATTCCGGGTAGCTGGCGACATGATCGACACCGTGCGAAATGACATCACCTTTTACTCGTGAGAGATTCCCAAGAATTCGGCTCGTCGTAACGGACTCGGCGATCTCACCTTTGACCAAATCGATCCGCAAAACCTTACGGCTCGACGTTGGCAAATACAGTGAATTCTTTCCGATATACCCTCGACCTGACGGCAGATCACTGGCCTCCAGCAGCAGCCGCCAGGCTTCGCGCCCGGAAAACATGTTGATGCCTCGAACATCGCGCGTTCCAACCAGAATCAGCAAATCCTGATTGACTCCGGCCAAATAGAGCGATGATTCACGATTGACCAAACGGGATGTAAATCCGTCTTCTTCAAACCAAACGTCCAGCCCATCTTCAAGATCAAGACAGATCATTTGACGCGATAAAACCGGAGTAAGAATTACTTTCCCGTTAGCGATGGTGACCTGAGAATCGCGCCATGTGTCCTTGAGGGAACTGGAATATCCTGCATCGTCAGACACCACCGTGGTCTTGCCAATTCGTTTGTACTGGTAACCCCACTGCAAAGTGTGGGTCGAAACATCGACTGCAACCACAGCCCCGGTTCCGGTCATGCAGACAATTTTTCCATCAGCATAGGAGGGGCTGACGCCAGCAAGCCGTCGCGTAGAGTTTCCGCTGAAACTGCCCTCGTCATAGTCAGCGATCGGTTGAGCCCATCTGAGTTTGCCTGTGATCGAATCGATTGCCACCAGTTGAACTGCATTGTCCTTCACGCAACAGCAATACAGTACTCCTTCCAGTGGCAACGCCTCGCCAATAAAGAAGGCTTTTGCCAGCTTCGGTTCGTCCAGTCCACTCGGTCCGCCCACTCGCCAACGCAGCAAACCCGAATTCACCGAATCGATAGCAACGAGTTCATTGTATGTCCGCAAGTCCAACGGGTCGGATTCAGCCGCAGCGCCAAACTCATTGCTGTGTTCATATCGGCTCGAACCACCTGGCGCGGGCACGAAGAAAATCAGTCGACCATCGCTACTGGCTTGCCCGTAAATTGCGTCGGCCACAAATCGCTGTTTTATTTTACTTTTATGCGCCCGGGAAGTTTTCTTTTTGAGCTGCTCGTTCCAGGACAACTGCGGAGGCCACGCCCATTTGCGCAAACCGGTCTCGAAATCAACGCCGTACATTTGATCAACGCCGCGCAGCACGATCGTGTCACCAACAATCAAAGGCTGAACAGCAGGCGCTGGCATCGTGCCCTGGCGGACAAGGCTTTTGACATAGGCCGACGCGGCCTGCTGCCCTTCAATGGTGTTTATCGTCGCTTGCTCCCATCGCGCTACGATCAACGGCATGCCGGTGCCTGTCTTTCCCGTTCGAGCAGGATTCCCCTGAAACATCAGCCACTTGCTGATCGTCTGATTTGATGCCAGGGGACTGTCACCGATCAGGGACGTCAGCCATGAAACAGCTTCGTCATCCCGATTGAAAAGCGTGTAGTTTTCACCCATCAGTGTGACGGTCGAATTGGGCATCCGTCGTTTCAAGCCAACGAGTGTTTCTTTTGTGGCAGCCAGATTGTTGCCCAACATCTGACAGGTCGCCAACAGAATGGATGCTTCGGGATCATGCCTGGCAGCTGTGGAGGGAAAGCCAATGATCTTGGCGAAGTAGGACTGCGCCGCAGAGGGCTGTCCATTGGACAATTCCATATGGCCGAGCAACATCGTGCATTCGGCACCTGAATCGGTGAAGAAGAACCGCGACGAAACTTCCTTCAGAATACTGAGGTCATTTTCGGCGACACCTTTCTCCATCATCTTTCGAGCACGAATGTTGTAGCGGATGCGGTAGGGCTCAAGGAGCTTTTCATCGATAGCGCCAAGAATGCTCTCAGTTCGCGCTCGCAAACTGGTGAAAGACCGGGTCCCGCGCGGGACCAGAAAGTCCTCGATGGTGTCGTCGGCCAGGATTTCGCCAAGGATCTCAACCGCCTCGGCGTACTCACCATTGAGCATCAACTTTTTACACCGCAGCATCGGGCGAACGATCTCGCGCGGTGGGGAGATGAATGCAGAATCCTTCACCCTGAGATCAATTCCGTAAAACAGCTTCGCAAGATCGCGAGGCTGTTGCTGACTATAGCCGGGCGTTGGCGGAAACAACGCAAACAGCAGGATACAACTGAAGAGAGTGAACAATAAACAACGCACGGCGGGTCTCGTGAAACATGTTTTGTCGATCTTCAATCATAACCGACACTGATTGTTTCGTGAAACGCAGTGTCGGGAATGTAAGTTATGCTGCTTTTCGGTTTGCCTCCCTGTTGTCAACAGGCGACTCATTTCTATCGCTTTCGTCGAGTTCCTTGCGGAGAATCAACATGTCTGATGGGGCTTCGATGCCGAGTCGAACACGGTCGCCGGACAAGCGGACGATCGTAAGAACGATTTCGTCCCCCAAAAGAACTTTTTCGCTTTCCTTCCTGGAAAGAACTAACATAGTGGCTATCCTTATCGTTTGTTTTGTATAGAGACTGAGTTGACTGGCTTTTTGGAAGTGGCCAATCACGCTGCAGCGATCTGTGGATCGTTGTCGCTCTCAAGTGTTATGGTTTTGAACTTCTCGCCGCCGGATCCGTAAAAACGAATTGAGTTTTTTTCACATTCCCAGACTGCAGTGAGTTTCACGCTACGGGGACCATGGAGGCAAAAGAAAATGCCACACACAGTTTGGCCTCGTTTGAGCATTCGCTCCGTGATCTGAAAAATGCCTTCTTCAAAGTCGTTTTGCTTACAGAGAACCTTTGATACGAGTTTTCTAAGTTGCTCGATTTGTGGGGAAGCGAAGGCTTCGCCGAATTCTCCCAATTGCATCCTGATAGATACTCCGCGGGTAAAAAATTAGGTCAATCATGTTGTGAAACTGTTACCGTTGCTGCATTCGACGATTCTTACCAGGCCTCGCCGAATAACGATCAGGCAACATGGGAAATATCGGCAGCCCTTCGAAGTGCTTGCATTGAAAGTATGGTGGAATTACGAAGGTTTTTTTACAGAGGCAAGTTTTGAAAAACAACCAACATAACCGGGTCAGCTAAAACATGCGGGCAGCACGCCATTACCGGCGCCAAAGAAACAACACGTCCGGTTTTTGCCTTTCACGTGGACCGAAAATCAGGCTAACCTGTGACGCAGGAACGTTGTGAATAATTGAACCCTGACGTCGACTGAGAATTTTGCGAACCACAGGGCCACGCATAGCGTTTCTTTAAGTGAGTGGCACAGATATGGTTAGCGACTGGGCACAACCGCCCGTGTTGATGGCCAAGCTTTAAATTCTGCTGCTGGTTTTCGTCTTGCCGCTCACCAATTACATCCACCAGAAAGAATCTCCTTTGAGCTTTCAAGTTTCCAACAACCTGTTTCGCGGGCCAATCGACCTGTTGCTTTATCTTGTAAGGCGACACGAAGTCGAAGTCACCGAAATTGCGCTCGCTGGAGTGACACAGGAGTACCTGGACCACCTGGAAGTATTAAAAGAGATCTCCATTGACTCCGTCGGTGACTTTATCGAGGTAGCCAGCGTTTTGGTTGAGATGAAAGCTCGTGCACTTTTACCTCGTAACGAATTCGAAGAAGAGGAAGAGGACGG
This sequence comes from uncultured Pirellulaceae bacterium, assembly GCA_964446085.1. Classification (GTDB taxonomy): domain Bacteria; phylum Planctomycetota; class Planctomycetia; order Pirellulales; family Pirellulaceae; genus Mariniblastus. Next base: position 602 of record CAYUNP010000028.1, on the reverse strand, counting down.
CCTGGACGCAGATCCAAGACGCGACCTGGTGAATCGTCTGTTGCTTTACAAGAAGTTTCGCGACGCGGCCACGATGTTGGAAGAGCGGGCTTCGCTGTGGCAGAATCGATACTCGCGAATCGCAGACGATCTCCCGGCAAAGAAACATTCGATCTCCGATCAACCAATTCGCGAAATTGAGCTCTGGGATTTGGTGAACGCCTTTGGACGCGTGTTGCGAGACAACCGTCCTGTCCAGGACGCCAACATCATCTACGACGAAACGCCAATCCACGTTTATATGGAGAAGATTCACGCTCGCGTGGTTGATCAGAGACGAGTTTCTTTTAGTGAACTGTTTGAACTGGGCATGCACAAGTCATCGATGGTTTCGATTTTCCTGGCTGTGCTGGAACTTGCACGACACCATGGAGTCGTAACTGAGCAGGATGATCTTTATGGCGACCTGGTGATTGTGCCCGGCAGTAGCTTCAAAGAAACATTGGACGTATCAAACATTGATGACTACAACCCTCACATGAAGTCCGGAGACCCGGCTTCGATGGTGGACTAATCTGGAGATCCAGCTTGCTTGTTTAACGGCAAGCCGTAGGCGACTGTGC
>CAYUNP010000027.1:36551-39833 GCA_964446085.1 uncultured Pirellulaceae bacterium | reverse complement strand
TATGGCATTCATTCAGTTGCCAATACTTCATCTTTGAAACAAACTCCCCTGACTGCTCAGCGTTTTCAGGAGTAACGTAGGAGTTCAAACGCGTTTCAAAATCGCGCTTGTTCAGTTGAGCCTGTAGATTTCGTTTTGTTTTCTCGTACGCGCGTTGCCTTCGCTGCTCGCGATAAGCCCTCTTCCTGATATCCAACAGTCTCGCCCGGCTTTGTGATTGAAGCAACATGACCCATGTCGCCATTCCAACCAGCAACAGACTGATGGCTGCACCCGGTCTGACACAGGCAATTGCAATGAACATACCCCCTCCCGACAGGCAAGCGACGATTGCGAACCCAATGGGGTTGTTTTCCAGCGTTTCTTTTGGAGGCTTTTTGGACAAAGGTTCAGTCACATTGAATCGTAAGAACTGAGAATCCAATATAACTTCAACCGCTCATTTCGCAAAGCAACATTGCTATCGTGTCTGGTCTCCCACAAAAACCTCATGCTCGCACCGGTCTACTGTGCCTTGCGACCGATGAATTGGTAGTACGGTGTTCGCAACAGCGGTACATAAGGCATTCGAAAACGATCTTCCAGAACGTGCACTTTCTCAAAACGATCCAGCAAAAACGGTAAATGGTCCGGCGACGGAAAGACATTGTCCGTCGCAAACCACGGCTGCCACAGCGTCCGGGCCAGCCACTTCTGCTTCTTCAGTTCGTCAGGGGGATACTTGCGGCCAACATAAAAGTCCACAACTCCGATCAGACCGCCGGGCTTGAGCATTCGCATCGCGTTCTCGATCGCGGCAAACCAATCCGGAATCATGGTCAACGAATACGAAAAAGTTACAACATCCGCCTGGCCTTCTGGAGGTTGCCATTTCGTTGCATCAGCACAAACTGACTCAGCGTTACTCCAACCTTTTTGTTCAAATCGATCCGTAGCAACTTTCAAAAGTGATTCTGAAAGATCGACCACGTAGACTTTGGAAAGTTTCTCGATTCCATCGGCCAGGTTTTCAATATTGGCACCCGTGCCGCCCCCCATATCAACCCACACGCCTCCTGCTGGCTTCTCGATCTTCTGATAGAGCTCTTCGCGACCTCGCAACAACCGGCGACGAAAGTCATCGTAATTTTTCGCCTGCCCGCCGTAAAAGCTCTCCATCCGCTGCGCGTGACTGTCACCACGAACTGGTTTGACCAGCATGTGGTAAAGGATTTTCATGTCGGAGAAAAATGGCATTGAACCAGGCTTTGTTTGATAATTTAACTTGTCGGCGATGATGAGCGCCATTGGGAGGTTAAGGCTCCCGATGAGACCTTCTCCTGGGAGCTCCACCCAGACTTGATGCGCGCATCGATAAACGTGGTCAAAAGCTGGAGCCCGTCACTACGAATACGTCACGCACCTACGCGCCGAGTTCGGCGATGTAAAAACTTCCGTAAGTATGTACGCGATCCTTCTCATGCAATTCCGACGAAAGATCAGGACGGTAAGTCAGCATTGGAGAAATGTTCTGGATCTGCCCGTCCCACTTCACTTTGACCTGATCAATAAAGTCCGTCCGCAACCCGCCGCTGCGCCAGATCAAACGTGCCCCCGGAGCAGCCTTGTCAACGATGGCTTGCCACTCCGACTCCAACAGTGGGAAAAACTGATCGCTGAGCCAATCCATGTGGTCCAGCAAAATGAACCTTGAAATCTGACCGTCGTGCTTTTCGAGAAAACCCTGAACCGAATCCGTGTGAGTCGAAACCCGCCCAACTGCTTCCGTTTTCAGCTTTGCAAAGTTCCCTTCCTTCAGATACTCAGGGCAACACTCTCGCGTGTACTGACCGTTGAGGTAGACGCGCCAAAAATAGTTGTCATGCATCGGCAGTTCGGCAAACACACTCTGCACACAATCCTGAATGAACTTCACCAGTCCACCAGGGTACTGCGTTTCGATCTGTCGACGCTGTGCTTTGGGAACGCCCAACATCGACATCGTGGTGTCGCGGTTCATGGCGAACTTCATCAAGCTGGACCAGAACTTCTCTTTGAGGTGTTTGTCGTAGATCTCCCGTTGCTCTTCGATCGACTTCGCATCCAGGATGGCATTGATATGGGGACGAACACGAATCACTTTATCCGTGTAAGCCTTCACCATGCGAGCAAACGCGCCTGAGGTGCCGCGAAAGTAAAACGTCTTTTTGGGATTGTCGAACCACTTGATCTTCTTGTCCCAAAAATCCTGTGACCACTCCGGCAACTCGCCACGAAGTATGTCCGTGTAAACAGATTTGACACCCGGCAAACGACCTTCACCAAACATCTTGAAGAAGTCGTCGTACTCAAGATTTCTGATGGCAGATTTTTTCAGATCCAGCAACGCATTCTGCCGCGGGTTCATATCAACGGCGTGGACGTGATTGGGGCCAGCAAGTGAATAATCCAGCGCGTTACAACCGGCTGAAGTGATCACCATCACATTATCATCCGGGCCAAATTCAAGCGCAACACGATCGAGCCGGGGATCTTCCCAGCAGGTGTTGTAAACCAGATTGTTTCCGTGAACCGATTGAAAAACCCGTCGACTCACCCAGTCAAAAATCGCCATTATTGCTCGCTTTTCGTGCCTTCTCGAATAAGCGACTGATTGTAGCAATCATTGCCAATCATGCCATGACGCGATTCTCAGTTCTGATTGTGTAAACCTTGAGGGCTATGCTGATTTGGTAATTGAAAAATGCCTCTGAATTTGAATTTCTGGCTACAAACTGGCTCTCTGCAATCTATAGGGTGTACGTTTCGAGGCAGCAAAACGCTGCGTCCGAATCAACACAAAGAGGTAGTTACATGTTCAAGTTCGTTTTCTCGGCAGTTGTTTGCGCATTGATGTGTCTTCCAGCTGCTTCTGTTGCTCAAGATTGCGGTTGTGAGCCAGCTCCAGCTCCTTGCGTCAAAACTCGCAAGCGTCTCAAGCTTGTAGACACTCAACGGGAAGTTTGCAGAGTCAAGCGCGTCTGCACAACAGATCAATGCGGTTGTCAAAAAAGCAGTTTCGTTCGCCAGATGCAAACCGTTTCTCGCAAGAAATTGACAATGGTTGAAACACCAGTCGATCCTTGCCGTAAAGGTATCCTTGGCCGTCTTGGAAATCGCATGAAGAGTCGCGGTTGTTGCAAGCCTGCTGCACCAGCTCCATGCGGCTGCGAAGCTCCAGCTCCAGCCCCATGCGGTTGTGAAGCGGCCCCTGAACCAGCACCATGTGGATGCGATGCGGCTCCATCATTTGAAGCGGCTCCA
>CAYUNP010000027.1:28157-36451 GCA_964446085.1 uncultured Pirellulaceae bacterium | reverse complement strand
GCTCCAGCATTTGATGCAGCTCCAATGATCGAATACTCGGCTCCACTGGCTCAGCCAGCTGCAGCACCATGCTGTGGAGGCTAAACCAAACTGAATTTTGAAATTTGACCACAGATTAAAAGCACGAGTCGATTACGACTCGTGCTTTTTTCGTTCCCGTCTTTGGCTTACATGCAAAATCCTAATCGGCTCTCGACCTGGAAAGGGCATCTCCCACGACCACGCGAGGAATCAACATCGCATCCGCGTTAAACTCTCCGAACCAAACCACACCAGACTTCCAACGTCCATCAGCGGCTCGCACGACCGGGTTCCGCTCAAGTTGACTCTGTTCGATTTCTGAACGAGCCAAAATCTGGAACTTCGCCTTCACTCCATTGGCGATCCGCTTCTCCAAAGCCAACGCGACGTGCCCCATCGTCATGCGGGGATTAAGCTCAACGATCGGACGAATCCTGAGACGGGAATCCTGATCACGGTAGACGAAAGAATCGATCCCGAAACACCCTGTGAAGCCCATGGCTTTCAATTCAGGCAACACATTTTGTTCCAGCCAGTTAGCGGTTGATCGCAGTCGTTGATGTCGGTCCGCTAACAGAAACTGTCGAATTTCGGCATCGCAGTCAGCAAACGGACTGCCAATCACGGTCCCTTCGTAACGTCCGCCTTTGGAAACCGCAGCTCGAGTCCAACCAAGAAACCGGTGCTGGTTGCCGTTGTCGCAATGCCACAAAAAGGAAAGATCAACGACCCGGTTCAGCCACGGTTCCACAACCGCATCGATCTCGTGGCGAAACTTCTTTTCTGGCTGAACTTCTGCAACGTCGATACGATGCATGCCGCGTCCCGAAGTACCAAAATCGGGTTTGTAAATCGCAACGTCGAATCCGCGAGCAGCGATTTCTGCGACAGCGCTCTGAAGCGTTCTACTTTTGCCGACGGAGACTCCAACACATTCAGGGCCACTCATCCAGTCAGGTCCTGAACCCCCGCAGCGTGACGCAAGTTTTGTTGACCACGATTTTCGGAACAGACAAGCCGCTGTTTCGTTCCACGGATTGGGCTGATGTCTGACTGAACCGAGGAGCGATTGAATTTTGGCATGGTTGTTCGGCGTCCACGCCCAGGGCTCAAGCCGATTCAGTTTGCGGTGCGTCAACGAGTCCATTTCTTCGAACCTGCAGAAATCGGGCAACTCAATTCCGGCGTCAATCCAGTGCTTCCGCAACGCTTGCGAAGGCATTTCACGAACAAGGACCACATCGTCCAGTTTGGACATTGGAACCGTCACAAACTCAAGATCTTTACCGAGTTGCTCCAGCTTCGAGTGTTGATGGCCAGCCAATTCGGCTTCTGCTCCCGGATCCATCCAGCGAACTGCTGCGGATCGGTCTTTTGACTGGCCAAAGACTTCGATCGCATTGATGAACTCCTCATCCAGTCCCGCGCGACGTCGTCCCTGGCGATTAAATGAGGCGCGCGGTCCGGCACGCCCTCGACCAGGCGTCATGGGGAACTGGAGCGACGACTGCCATGCGTCCCAGTCGCTTTTGTCGGGATCCTTCCATTTTCGAAACCAGTCCAGGCCGTGCTGCACGTGCCCGATCTCGTCTTCATAAATCTTCTGCAGCAAGCTGGCGGTTTCGGTATCACCGATCCGGTCAAAGACTTTTGAAAAATGCAAACTGAAATCGAGGTTCGCCTGTTCAAACGTGAGGCTCAATTGGGAAACGAAATCCATCGGCGATGCCATTGGTTCAACAATGCGCCAGAATTGCCCGCTGACTGGCCAGGCACCGAATTCGACGCCGCATTGCTCCATTCGCTTCAGGTACATCCGCGTATGCAGTTGTTCTTCCTGCAACGTCACCAACACACCTTGTCGGAATGCTCGCGGCGCATTGGGAAACTTCAACAACACCAAAGCCATCAACTCCGTGGCCAATAACTCATGGTTGGCCAGAAAGTGCAGCAGTTGCCCTCTCGATTCTTCATTCTCGAGCTGATCATCGCGTGGCGGTTGGACGGTGCGACCGGGCTCGTGCTGCATCAGCAAGTTCGCTGGCCGGCCCGGCGTACGCAATGATTTTGAAGAGGGAAGTTTGGACGTCGCAATCCGATCAAAGTCCAGTTTTCCCGGTGAGGCAAGTTTTTCGTCAAGCGAATTCGAAAAAACGATTTGCTCGGCGAACTCGGTGATATTCATGCGAATCAACTACTCGATTTTCGCATTCTTCATATTGAAAATCGCCCAGGTCGTGCCGTCGGGGCCTTCGTATTCTTTGAGATAAAGCGTTCCACGAATCTTGAATGGACGCACTCGGTAATCGGTTTTGGTGCCTTTTTTCATGCGGACCATCACGCAATCGTAAATGGCGGCTTGCGGACCAAAGCAACATTCCTTGTTGTCGCGAACGAAAACAAAACTCTTCAGTCCCGAGGCCGTGAAAGATGGCTTCATATAGCCGCCCAGCGTAATCTCTTTGCCATCGAGTTCTTTGACTTCTTCCGAAAGCAGTGATCGCTCAAAAAACTGCCCAACCTCGATGTCGAACTTGAGATCATCAAACGTCAGATCAAGAGAGTCGCCGTCGATATCGATCGGCATGAACCGTTCGCGCTGTGGTTCAATCCACTCTTCGGGCATCTCGCCACGCTTGAGACGTTTTGGTTTTTCTTTGTCGTCGTCGGAAGTCAATTCCGGTGATTGTGAATTGACACCCTCTTTCTCTGCAATTTCGTCTGGCGTAACTTCATTCGGCTCGCTCGAATCAGCAATTACCGGAGAGGTGTTGCAACCAGAAAACGTAAAACACCCGGCCAACATCAACAATGCGGCAATCACCTGCGTTTGAAAACGGCGATTTCGTTCGCAGCTACCGAACGTAGTTTGCTTCGATTTCATAGAACACTCGCGGAATATCATCTTCGTGAGAACTTTGGGCGCGGGTATTGAGCTTGAAGATTCCGCCAATGCGACGCAAGCCGTAACCGTAGTTAACCGTATCATCGCAATTGATCTTTATCGCCACGACATCCGTTGCAGCAGGGTCGCCGCCAAAGCAACAATCTCCAAAATCACCCACCATGATGAATGACTTCAGATTGTACTTTTTGCCGCTCGGTGGGCGAACGTAACCCTTGAGAAAGACCTGCTTTCCATCGAACTCCTCTGCACGATCGGGATACTCGTTGGCGTCAGTTCCACGACTCGATGGTTTCAGTTCGGCGAACGAGATGCGGCGATATCCGTCAGGGACTTCCGTGGCGTAAATGAAAGAGTGCATGGCACCGCTGCCGACAAGAAAAACCGTGCTCAGGATCAAGCCTACCCGAGCAGCGTTTAGACCGACCAACTCATCGGGATAACGGCGAATCGCCTTGATCGCCAGAAATCCAAAAATCATCCCCAGGATTGGTAGCAGCATAAAAATCTGCGTCAGAAAAGCAGACACGCCCAGGATCGCAAAAATAACCGATGTAACGGCTGACTTACAAACCGACTGATAGGCGGTCTCTTCGGTGAATGCGGGCTTGGCCCCCTCAGCCTTGTACGGATTCTCTTTGGTCATCGTATTGGACATTTAATCATTCACTGGCGGGATGCGAAATACAATTCTAGCATCCGGATTCAACCGAAGCTAGAAAATCAAACGCTCAAACCAACCACTGAGGACCGACCAAAGCAGAACAAACAGCACGACTGACACCCCCATCGGAATGAAGATGATCTGCCACGTCAAATTTGGAGCAACTGCAACAACGGGTGCGGCAGTGGCTGGTAGTGGTGTTGAGCGAGCCACTTGTTGAGTCACCGAACGCGAAGCCTGACTCACGGGACTGCTATTGGATACGAAAGTTTGCTCGATCGGGTTCGCCGTAGCTGGATTTTCAATCTCGGCCAACGCGGGCTGTTCAACTTTCTTGACAACGTGCCGCTTTTTCACGGGCTGATCAATCATCGAAACGAATTGAGACGACCCGGTTGCTGCGGGAAAGTAGCTGACATCAGGACCGGGTTCATCGTCAGATTCTTCTTCCTCGTCTTCAACTTCGTCATCAAAGTCCATCCCGCTGAGGAACCTGGCACGGGCAATCGAGGAAGCATCAATCTTCTTGAGATCTTCCAGATGCTTTTTGGCTTGAGGCAATGGACAGGCCATCAAGTAAGAAGCGATCGGAACACGAATCCAGTTATCGTCTTCACCACTGTTCTTGAAGATATCAACGAGCTTTTCCATCACGCTCCAGTCTTCCCAGCGGGCAAGGTCCGGAATCACAAGGTCTCGAGCTTCATCATTATCCAGCACAGTTCGCGCTGTGGCGATGATTCGCTCTTTGGGAACACAGTCCGTTTCTTCGGCGTGAAATCGTAGCGCCTGCATCGCCAACATCGTGGAAGTGAATTCGCAGTCCTTGTTCTCAAAGAACTCTTTTTGAATCAGATCCATACCAGCCTCACCTTTGAGGTTCAGGTAGCAGGCAATCAACGCTTCCAGGCCACGCATCTTTTTGCGACTGCCAGAAAGCAACAACTCTTCCAGCATGCCGGCGTCTTCTTCCTGACCACAAATTCCCAGCATCGTGAAATACAAACGACGACGGTTGGGTGTCGTCTTGTCATTCTTGATCAGTGAAATCAAACGCTTGCGATCCATTCGATCCTTGAGCGCGATCATGTCAGGGTAGGGTGCTTTTGCGAATTCATCGTAGGCATCGAAAGCGAGAAACGAGTTTTCGTCTTCGAAGTAATCCTGAAAGAACGCGAGTCTGTCAGCACCTTCTTTGGGAAGCTGATCAAGCTTTCCGAGATATTCCAGCATTCGATCGCTGGCCTTCATCGGAGACGTCCAGTTAATCGCAGGCGGATCGACGCCCATTACAAAAAACTTCTGACCAATCTCATACTGTCCGACCAACAGAGCACGAAACTTCATGCCCGGCTTCACGATCTTCTTGCCGCGAAACACTTTGACGATTTCAAACTTCGCACGAGGAATTTCATCGTCGTCAGGATCTGCCTCCGGGATCTCCAGCAACTTTGCCGATACAACCACGTCTTTGGTTGCCATCTGATCAGTAAATGTCAGACCAACACTGGCACAGAAAGGACATGCCTCGACCACGGCAACAGTACACACCATCATCCCAAGCAATATGGTTGTTGTGAGTAAAAGATTTCGTAGTCGTTTGGCTAGTTTCATATTCATTCCATTGGGTTGCGAAAATTATAGCGTAACATTCGAAAACCCCAGCCCTTTTTTAGCACTCTTTTTGACAGCTTAAGATACGGCCAAACGCAGGAAATGTTCCCAATGCCACATTTTACGCAATCATGCCAGGGCAAAAAGGAATTGCCTACTTCCCCAACGACTGCGAGACATCTGTTCGATAAGCCGAAATCGCCGGATAAATTCCAACCAAAACGGCCAGTAAAACAAGTCCGGGAATCAGCAGCAATTCAGGGGAAACCTCCATCGCTGACATCCAACCCGGCAAGGTCTGGGCTCCGGGCAAGAACGCTACCGGAATACTTGGGGCAACATCGAAAAAGCCCATTTGAATCCCGGTTTTCGCTTCCACAACAGGAGCCATCACGACATTCAAGGCGTGACCGGCGACCCAACCGATAATGCCAGCAGTCATCGCCAACAGAATCGACTCGCACAACATGATCATCAACACTTTGGTGCGACTCGCTCCCAGGGCTCGCATCACCGCGATCTCGTGACGACGCTGGCTCATCGAGTTATAGATTCCCACCAGAATACTGATTGATGACACAATGCAAATCATCAAAGTCAACGCAAGCAACCCCAACTGAACCGGATCCACGAAGGAGGCAAACAGTTTCGTGACAACATCAACAGGATTGACTCCCATCGCAGCGTCCTGAGAACTCTCGGGCGAAAAAGGCGTCCAGGCAAGAGTCGATTTCAAATCACCTTTGTCAATCAATGGAGGCAGGAACTGGCCAACGGTATCGATCCCGTCATCGCCAATCTCTCCACGTATCAACAGAGAAGTGACCTCCCGTTTTTCGATCGGAAGTCGAGCCGGACCTGGCGTTTCGTAAGCTTCATCGATCGGTGTATCTTCTTCAAAAACGTAGCCATCGGCGATCAGTTCACGCTTTTCACGCTCCCGCTTTGCGGTGGCTCGCATCGAATCGTCCTTGATCGACTTGGTGTGGCCTTCCATCAGGAAGAAACCTTCCATGTTCAGAAACAGACATCGATCACTGGGCGTGCCCGAAGGCTTCATGATGCCGACAATGTGAAAATCCGTTTCATGGATGTGCGAGCCCGAGCTGTTGGGGTCGCCATGAGTCGGCTGGATCGTGTCACCGATTTTAAGTCCACTCTTGGACGCGACCGCCGATCCAATCACTGCCTCATAGAAACCGTGTTCTTCGTTGTATTCTTCGAACGGGCGGCCTTCAGCAAATTCAAACCGGCGCTCGGTTTCAATGTCCAGCACCAGTTCCGTAAAGTAAGTAGGCTTGGTTCCGACACAGCGGAAATTGGATTCTGTTTTCTCATCGACCCAAAAATCGCCCAGATTGATCGGCACAACGGTATGCACCCAGCTATCGAACATACCGCGGTCATGCAACTTCATCTTCTTTATCTGTTCGACTTCAGATGTCGCCGCGATCAGTTCATGACCGAGCCCGGAAATCGAACCAAGCGGCCCGGCGGCCAGGCCAGCCAGTTGCAACGCATCTTGCTCATGCTGCTGAGTCACCATGGCGAGCGAATGTCGCATCTCGCGTTGCCGTTTTTCCTTGTCCGCGAAGGCAAGGTAGTACTCATAGGGCACGTTTTCCACCGGCGGAGCCAGAAAAAAGACGCTGCTCATCGTTAGCTGAACTTCGCCTCCACGGGCACCGACAAGGATGTTGTAACCAAAAGTACGGCTGTTCTTGAAGGACTTTGAAACCACGCCGTGAATCGAAATCACGGACACGACCATCATGATTCCCAACGCCATCGAGAGAATCGTCAGGAAGGATCCGATTCCGCGATGCTGAATGCTACGCCAGGCAATTTTGAAAACGTTCACGGGTTCCCTCCATCGGCCCCGACCGTTGCACTTCGCAGTTCGGCCACAACCCGATTAAGTTCATCCAAACGAACAACGCGATCGAACTGATTGGCGACTTCCATTGAGTGCGTGACCATCAACATTGCAATGTTTTCTTCACGGCACGTATCCTTGATCAACTGGACGACCTGTTGCTGGTTCTGCGGATCAATATTGGCTGTCGGCTCATCGGCCAGCAGCAGGGCAGGGCGGTTGGCAACGGCGCGGGCAACGGCAACACGCTGTTTTTCGCCGACCGACATTTGATGTGGTTTGTTGTTGAGGCGATGTCCCAGCCCGACTTTCTGGAGCAGGTCTTTGGCACGGGCTGGTGTGGAGCGCTTGGCGCCAAAGCTGATTCCCAGCAACACGTTTTCCATCGCTGAAAATCCGTCCAGCAAATTAAACGTCTGAAAAACGTAACCGATTTTGTCTGCCCGAATTCGATCGCGAGTCGATTCACTGTAGCGAGTTAACTCGGTACCATCGACGAAGACTTTTCCACTATCGGGCCTGGTAATCCCGGAGATGATGTGCAATAGCGTCGTCTTGCCGCACCCGGAAGGACCGATAAGCACTACTTGTTCACCAGCTTCAATCTCGAATGAGGGAACATCGAGAATCGGAACCTGTTTTCCATCAGGCTGCACAAAGCTCTTCTTGATATTTTCGAGTTTGAGCATCAAACAGATTTGGGACGAGACGGGCAGAAGTGATGCATTTTAGCTGATTCGATTCCTACGAACAGCACGGCAAACGGTTCAGGCCTTCTTTACGAACTCCGACTTTAGCCCCATCGCGCCAATGCCATCAATCTTACAGTCGATATCGTGATCGCCATCGACAAGTCGAATGTTTTTGACCTTGGTGCCGCCTTTGATAACCAGTGATGAGCCTTTGAGCTTCAAGTCCTTGATCACAACGACCGTGTCACCCGACTGCAAAACGTTCCCATTGGCGTCCCGCACAACGTCTTCATCCTCCGTCTCTGCGGTAGGGTCCCACTCGTGATTGCAATCCGGACAAACGACCATGATGCCATCTTGCCAAGTGTATTCGCTCTCGCATTTGGGGCAATTTGGAAGCTCAGACATGGCTCTGCTTTCTCAATCAAGAATTCATAGGCGGGAAGTTAAATCAGTTTATCGCAGAAATTCCGCGAGCCGTGCCCGAGAAATTCCAGTTGTTTAAGTTCAATAGCGTTCGAC
>CAYUNP010000027.1:0-28057 GCA_964446085.1 uncultured Pirellulaceae bacterium | reverse complement strand
CGACCTCAAATCTAAAACCTCTGCCAGTTCTCAATCGCGGGCATCAACGTCTCATGTCCGCTACTATCCCTGAGCGTGACAACCACATCAGCGGAAATCGAAATCCGCGGCTCAGTTGTCATGTTTGGCGCCGTTGAGTGCAGCGTCTTCGAGGGAAAAATCAAAATCTCGCCTTCCTCGGGCTCAACGTAGACTCGATTCAACGTTTTCGAATTCGGGCGTTTGATGATATCGAGCTCTGCTTTTGAAAGCGTAAACAATCCGGCAGCAAACTCGTTGGGATGTTCGGCGACACTAAAATAGATGCCGCCTCCGTCAGAGGGCTTCTGTAAATAATACGCAAAACTCAAATGCGATTGATGATGTGCGTGCTCAAAAATTCGCTGGCCTTCACGACTGACCGTCGCCCAGGAACGTTGAAAATAGAACGAAAGCAAATCGTTGTTTAAACCAAGCTCGTGGGTGTAGCAGCGCACCGCGTCGCCAATCGAAACAAACAGTGATTCAAATTCGGGCTCGCGAAAGAGAAACTCAAAACCACCAGTGTCGCCCAACCAGGCAGATTCCTGATCGGGTTGAGGACGCTCCATTTCCAGCACGCGCTGGCAGAGCTGACTGCGATACGCGTCGTCCAACACGATCCGTTTACGGAAAACGGAAAGTGCAAACAGGTCAATGAAGGAATCAGACATGGATTTCTATCGCGGCTGACAGCTACGAACTTTTCACTTCGTTGGAGTTGATTCGACAAACAGGCTATCACTTGCCGTTCATTCGGGGGACAGGCTACCGTCTGCCACTGGCCTTCATCTGACGATCAATCTGTCGCCGGGCTTCCTGAGTCTTGAGTGTTTGTCGTTTGTCGTGAGTCTTCTTGCCGCGAGCAACCGCAACCATGATCTTTACGATGCCACGCGCATTAAAATAGGCTCGCAGCGGCACCAGGGTCAAACCACCAGCCATCGCCTTGTCACCGAGACGATTCAGCTCTTTTTTGTTGACCAGCAATTTTCGTTTGCGTTTCGGATCGTGGTTCCACAAATTTGCCTGGCGGTACTCTGAAATGTCCGCATTGACGAGCCACAGTTCGTTACCCTGAAACCGAACGTAGGCCTCATCAAGAGAAAGTTTGCCATGACGCAAGCTTTTAACTTCGCTGCCATGCAGCACCAAACCACACTCAAGTTTTTCCAGCAACTCGAAGTTGTGACGTGCCTTTCGATTCTCTGCGATCGTCTTTCCCGCAGGCGGATCCTTCCCTTTCTTCTTTTTGGCTGGCTTGCCTGGAGAAGTTGGCTTGGGTTGTGATTTTTTCTTTTTTGACATGCAGGCATTTTTGGCAAACGGTGAGCCAAAATGGGATTCCAAAGTGGCTGGGACCTCCATCATATCCCAAATCAGCCATCTCACAGAAGCTCTTCAACTGGAAAAAAACCGATCTCAGGCGTACAATCAAAACTGGTTATTTGACAATCGGTTCGCGATCATCGACGAACTGGCTCCTGGAGTCAGGTTCTCCCGAGGCGCGTGTGCAACAATCCAGCCAAACCGGACCAAAGTTCGAACAAGAGATCAGGAGTTTCCATGTCACAACTTCCCATCGTTAATCCCGGATCCGAATCCGACCAAACGGGCGGATGCGGAACTGGCGGTTCGTGTGGCGGTGCCAGCTTTCCGGCAGCACTGACTGCGGATGACATGAGCAGCACCGGGCGATTGCCGAAATGGCTCAAGCGCCAAATCCCAAAGGGCAACCACGTCAACCACACCGCGAGCTTGCTCGACGAACTGAAACTGGTCACGGTTTGCGATAGCGCCAAGTGCCCCAACCGAATGGAATGCTATTCACAGCAGACCGCCACGTTCATGATCCTGGGCGATGTCTGCACACGGCCCTGTGGTTTCTGTGCTGTAAAACGCGGCAAGCCGGAAGTTCTCGAAATCGACGAACCGGATCGACTCGCCGAAGCGGCTTTGCGATTGGGACTGAAGCACGTGGTGATCACGTCGGTCACGCGAGACGACCTTCCCGACGGCGGAGCAGAGCACTTCTATCAGTGCATCAAAGCCGTGCGTGAAAAGTGTGACGCCTCGGTAGAAGTTTTAACACCTGACTTTCTGAACAATCCCGATGCCCTGATGCGTGTCGTTGAAGCGAAGCCAGAAGTCTTCAACCATAACACCGAGACCGTTCCACGGCTTTACCGTCGCGTCCGCGGACCGAAGTCGGACTACAAATGGACCCTGGAGATGCTTCGCCTGATCAAGGAAGCTGACCCGAACATCAAAACCAAAAGCGGACTGATGTTGGGGCTCGGCGAAACGCATGAAGAACTGTTCGATGTTCTGGCCGATTTACGCGGTGTTGGCTGTGACTTCCTGACGTTGGGCCAGTATTTACAGCCTTCGACTGATCGCTATTTGCCCGTGGTTCGCTACGTGCCGCCAGAAGAATTCAATGCTCTGGGAACCGCCGCGAAGCATCTTGGATTCAAGAAAGTCGCCAGTGGGCCGTTCGTTCGCAGTAGTTATCATGCTCGGGACATGGCTGAAACGGTGTGATCCAGAATGAGCAACCCTGCAAAAATCGAAATTGAACTCAACGGCGAGAAGTTCACGATCGAATCCGACAATTCGATTGAGCAACTGCTGGTGGCGATGGGTAAAGGAACTGAAAAAGACAGTGATTCTCCGCATCGCTTCGGCGCGGTTGCCGTTGAGCTTAACGGCGAAATTGTTCCACGAGACCAGTTCCAACAGACGTTTCTCAAGCCCGGCGATTTGGTCGAAGTGGTTACTCTCGTCGGCGGCGGCTAATTCAATTTAGAGTGATTTATGTCAACTGACACTCCAATCGAAAATGAATCCGAGCGCCTTGGCACGCCGGTTCCCGAAGTTGCCCCACTACAAATTGGTTCGCAAACACTTCACAGCCGCCTGATCCTTGGTTCGGGAAAGTACGACTCCTTTGAGACCATGCGGGATTCGATTGACGCATCGGGCTGTGATTGTGTCACTCTGGCAGTGCGCCGCGAAAAACTGAACGACAGTGAAGCCAGAAATATTCTCGACTTCCTCGACCATGATCGATTGACGCTGCTTCCCAATACGGCTGGATGCTACGACGCCGTGACAGCAGTTCGTTGTGCACGCATGGGCCGCGCGATTCTCGAAGGACTGGACAACCCCGGACAGAATTGGGTGAAGCTGGAAGTGCTGGGCAACAGCCGCACATTGCTTCCGGATCCGTTTGAGTTACTGAAGGCCACAGAACTTTTGGTGAAAGACGGATTTGACGTGCTCTGTTATTCCAACGACGATCCCGTCGTGGCCCGCCGACTCAAGGATGCTGGCGCCGCTGCCGTCATGCCTGCTGGTAGCCCCATCGGTTCGGGACTGGGAATCTCAAACCAGAACAATCAACGAATCATTTTGGCCGAATTGAAGAGGGATGACCCCAGCTACCCGGTGATTCTTGACGCTGGTGTGGGTACGGCAAGTGATGCCGTTATCGCAATGGAATTGGGTTTTGACGCAGTGCTTTTAAATAGTGCAGTGGCGCACGCAAAAAATCCGATAAAAATGTCGGATGCCATGAGGCTGGCCGTGGCTGCTGGTCAACTGGCATTTCAGGCAGGTCGAATGGCAAAATCCACCTACGGATCCGCCAGTAGCCCGGAGTTGGGGGTAATTTCCTCCCGCTAGGAACAAGACAGTTTGTAGTTGGCACCCAGTTAGGTGAATATTGACGATTTTTCGACAGTTATCGGCGACCGGGGTCGTGCAGGACTATTTCCTGTAAAGCCAACTACAGATGTCAATTTTCTTGACGTCGTTGTAAATGACAGCTATAAATAGGGACGCGGAAGCCCGCGGTCCTGTACCGCGTTTCCCATAATTTTGTAATGCAACTTGAGCTATTTGGTGTAATCAATGATTAAAAAACGGAACAAATTTCAGCTTGGTCTGATGCTTGCCGCCCTACCTTTCGTGGCGACAGCAGCAGCATCGGCTCACCAGTGGATTTCATCCACGTCACCGATTGCGGCACCTGAGGCCGTCGCAGCAGCTCGTGTTTCAGCGGATCGTATTCACAACATCACGTTGAACCGAAACGGTGGTATCGAAGGAAGAATCACTAATCTCAAAAATGCAGACGGCGCTGGCCTTGCTGACTTGAAAGTATTCTTTGTTCGCAATGGACAAATCGCTCAAGAGACAATGACCGACGCATCGGGCACATTCCGAATCGACAACGTTCGCGAAGGAGCTTACTCTTTCGTGGCGACTGGTCAGAGCGGCTTTGCAGCTTACGGTGTAAATGTTGTTGCTCATGATGGCAACTCACAAATCAATGCGATGGAAGCAGCGGCTGTTTCGCCTCGCTTCGAAATCGTAAGAAATATCCTTGAGAACAATCTTCCGCAGCAAATCGCGGATGAGATTCTTGAAGGTTCATCGAACATCACAGACGAACTTGTTGGTGCTAACCGTATCCAGCTGCAGAACGGCAACCTTGTCGGAAGCATCGTTCCTCTGTTCGGCGAAGTCTCAAATGTTGAAGGAACTTTGGTTCACATCATCCAGAACGACAAACAAGTCGCTCAGGTTCAAGCTGATGTAAACGGTTCTTTCGCAGTTGCAGATCTTGAGCCAGGCGTTTACGACTTTGTTGCTGCTGGCCCAACTGGCATTGCAGCAGTCAGCTTTCAGGCGATTGACGCAGAAGGCATCGCTACTTCAGTCATCGATTCTGACGAGATCCCGGTTGCTATTCAGCCAGCTGCTGCAGCTGCTGCTCTTCCATTCCAGGGTTCTGGATCAAGATCATTCGGTGGAGACATCGTCAGTGCTGACATCCCTGCTGCTTCATCATTGAACGTGTGCACAACTTGCGGCAACGACGCTGGTTTCGTCGGTGAGCAAATTGGCTTCGCAGGTCAGGAAGTCATCGTTGACTCTGGTTACGATGCTGGTGCACCGATTGAGTTTGCTTCTGATGCAGTTAGCTGTGGCGGAGCATGTGGTGCTACTTGCGGTTCATGTGGCGACTTCAGTGGTTTCAGCAGCTGCAACTCTTGCGGCGGCGGAGGCGGAGGCGGCGGCCTGTTTGGCGGCGGCGGACTTGGCGGTCGTCTTGGTGGAGCCAGTGGACTTCGTCGTCTGGCATTGCTCGGCGGTATCGCTGGAGCAGTTGTCGCAATCGCAGTTGATGACGATGCGAGCCCTAACGCTCCTAACTAGTCTCGCTGAGAATCGCTAAAGATGAGTTACAAAATTGAGGCCGCCCCACGATGTGAGGCGGCTTTTTTTGTGCGCGCTGTGAACTGAGACAGACATCCATTTGATGAGGCATGCATGCCACTCAGTACTCTTTGCTCTGCATGCACCGCAGTATTTTCCCACTGCCGTTAGTCAATCAACGACAGAAAACACTGCATTCCATCAAGCAGTCTTGAAAGTTGAAGACCTTCTGGCCTATGCCACGCGAGTTTCAAACCCAGAGACAGTTGACATGCTTGACCATCAAAAGAAACTGGTCGATGTGTTGCCGGCAGATGAAGAAACATTTTGGCGAAGCGTCTCCAAACCGATCCAAATGGACTGGCCAATACCGAGATTTGAAGAACGACCGTAAACGACAAATTCAAAACCACGACCAAAGGGCTTTGAAATTGGTGTGACGCAGCAACAAACTACTCAGGCACGCTTGAGCATCTGCAGCGGCACATAAAACTTCGAGTACCGCAGCCCGTCGGTATACTCAGTTCCAGCAGGGTCCTTTACCAATACGGTTGCCCGTTTGGTGATCCGGTTGACGACGCCACAGTACCGATCGCCGTTGACCTGAAACAGAACCTCATCGCCACAGCGAATTCCCAATTGCTTTCGGGCAATGTCCTTGGGGGTCATCAGCTGATGGTTTGATTCCCGATGTCCAAAATAGTTACGAACCCATCCTCGAAACCGTGCTGCCTGGCAGTTGGAATCATCAGTCGCCAACAATTCAGCCAGGTGAATCATCTCGTGCTCCATGATTCGCTGGAGCGCCTCAAGTCTGGTGTGGCAAACAACGCCACCCACCTTTGCCTGTGACTCAAGCTTGAAGGTGCCAAAGAGAGGCGTGGTCGCAATAGCGATCTCAAACTCGGTTTCGCTTCTCCGGGAACTGGGGCTCGTCATCGTCGTTGTTCCACCGGCCGTGGTCATACGAGTCGACAAACGAAACGTGAGTGGCTTTGAAAAATTCGACTCCACGAATCGCGTAAGCGATCCTTCAAAAAAGAGCTCGTCCGTGACCTGGAACAGCATTCCTAAATCTGCAGCCGAAATGAGATCAAAATTCCCAATTCGAATATTGGCCGAATTGAGCAACAGGTGCTCGAAAATCTCTCGCTGCAACGAAGCACTGCGGTCAGATGAATAGCTACGCGATTGCAGCTGGTTCAAAAACTCAGATTGTGCCTTGGTCCGTTTGCTCATGAGCGCATTCTCGCAGAAATCCAGCAATGCAATCAAGCGAAGGTTGACGACGGGCAACATGCGGTGCCTGTTAATGAACAAATCACAGGTCAGAACTGTTCAAATTAGTGGCCTGGATGTTGGGAAAAAATGCTAGCGGACTTTCGAAACGATGTTGCCAGACCTTCAAAAACCACGAAATTCACGTATCAAAAGTGTCTTACCCCTCAAATCGCAAAGCACAACATTTTGTGTTGACACGATCCGCGACAACTATATATTGGGGCCAAGACGTGGCGAAAAGTTAAGATAGCACAACATGAACACGGATTTTCGCAGTCAAATTTGAAGGTTTCTTCGAATTTGACACGTTGAGGCCAAGAAGGACAGCACAACATCTAGTGCTGGCAATCTTCTCCTCGACCACGACTCGAACAGTAATGTTTGCTTATGGCAATTGGCTGGTGGTTTTTTCGGACTTTGTTCGGAGAACGGACCAGACGTGTCAAAGCAACTTAGGACATTGTTCAAAAATAATTGGGACAACCCCAACCAAAGCAGGGATGCAACTTCATTTTACCCGTCACTGAACGTGGTCTCGTGGATACACCTCCCTACCCAAAGTTGTTGCTTGTCATGGACTGCCTGGCTTATCTGCCAGACAAACAATTTTTAGGGAGTTCAAAGGAATGTCTGAAACACTCAACAGTCAAAGCGGAACTGTAGACAATGCAGTTGTAGTTATGAACGTCACAAAACGTGATGGGCGACAGGTATCATTTGATGAGCGTTTGATTACTCAAGCGTTGGAAAAAGCGTTTTGCGCCGACCTCAGCTTGAAAAACGTGGCTGATCTTTCGCAACAACAACTGGATCAGATCCGCGACATCACTCGCAATGTCGTTGAGACAGCAACACCGCTGTCTGTGACCAACGCTGGTATCAATGTCGAGAAGATTCAGGATGTTGTCGAAGCTGAGTTGATGCGTAACCAGCACTTCTCGGTTGCTCGTCGTTACATCCTTTATCGTGCCGAGCACAACAAGATTCGACAGTTGCGAGCTGAAGAACGGATGGAAAGCGAAGAAGCTTTTCCTTCGATGATGGTCAATCGCGACGGGAAACTTGAGAACCTCAATTTTCCTCGTCTTCGGTCCCAGATCGCTGCAGCCTGTGAAGGTCTTGAGGAAACTTGCTCGGCAGAAGAACTGTTTCTTGAAGTTCAAAAGCAGTTCTTTAACGGAATCACGCCGAAAGAAATCGCTCGTTGTATGGTGCTGGCTGCTCGTGCCCGGATTGAAAATGATCCGGACTACGACGCAGTTGCCGGTCGCCTGGTTCTAAACATCATCTATCGTGAGTCACTGGGCAAATCAACGGCCAAGCAAGACGTGGCCGAACGATATCGCGACCAGTTCGCGGGCTATGTTGCAGAAGGCATCGAAGCAGAACGACTCTCGCCTGTTCTGGGCCAGTTCGACCTGGAACGCCTGGCATCGGTCATCGCTCCTGAGCGAGATGCACTTTTCCCGTACCTCGGTCTGCAGACGATTTACGATCGTTACCTTTTGCACATCGAAGGTCGTCGCTTTGAGGCACCGCAATACTTCTGGATGCGTGTCGCGATGGGCTTGGCGATTAACGAAAAGGACAAGAACGATCGTGCGATTGAGTTCTACAACATCCTTTCGAATTTTCGCTTCACTTCAGCGACGCCAACTCTGTTCAACGCGGGAACGCTGCATCCGCAGCTTAGCTCCTGCTACTTGAGCACCGTTTCTGACGATCTCGACGGCATCTTCAAGCAGATCGGCGACAACGCTCGTCTTTCAAAGTGGGCTGGTGGGCTTGGAAACGACTGGACCAACATTCGTGCGACCAACTCGCACATCAAAGGTACCAATGGCCAAAGCCAGGGCGTCATTCCGTTCCTGAAAGTTGTCAGCGACACGGCGGTTGCTGTGAATCAGGGTGGCAAGCGTAAAGGTGCGGTTTGTTCTTACCTTGAAAGTTGGCACCTCGACATCGAAGAGTTCCTTGACCTTCGCAAGAACACCGGTGACGAGCGACGTCGTACTCACGACATGCATACCGCGAACTGGATTCCCGACTTGTTCATGCGTCGCGTGCACGAGAACAAACAATGGACGCTTTTCAGTCCTGACGAAGTTCCGGATCTGCACGATCTGTACGGCAAAGCGTTCGAAGAGCGTTACACGTACTACGAGCAGCAAGCCGCTGATGGAAAGATCCGTCTTTCACGGACCATTCCAGCAGTTGACCTCTGGCGGAAAATGCTGACTCGCGTCTTCGAAACAGGTCACCCGTGGATCACGTTCAAGGATCCATCGAACATTCGTTCGCCTCAGGATCACTGCGGCGTTGTTCACAGCAGTAACCTGTGCACGGAAATTCTGCTCAACACATCAGAGGATGAGACGGCGGTTTGCAATCTTGGCTCAATCAACATGCTCAATCACATCACCGATGGTGAGCTTGATCTGACGAAGCTGGAAGAAACGATCAATACGGCTGTCCGCATGCTGGACAACGTGATCGACATCAACTTCTATCCAACCGAAGAAGCCAAGAACGCCAATCATCGTCACCGTCCCGTTGGCCTTGGCTTGATGGGTTTCCAGGATGCTCTTTCTGCTTGCGGCATCAGCTATGCCAGTGACGCCGGCATCGAGTTTGCCGATCGCAGCATGGAAGCCATCTCATGGTTTGCCATCATGGCTTCAAGCCAATTGGCGGAAGAGCGTGGCACGTACTCATCTTACGAAGGTTCCAAGTGGGACCGTGGCTTGTTGCCGATCGACACCATTGCGATTCTTGAAGAAGAGCGTGGCATGGCGATCGACATGGACAAGTCGATGACCATGGACTGGGATGCGGTCCGAGCTCAAGTCAAGAAGCACGGCATTCGCAACAGCAACGTGATGGCGATTGCTCCAACAGCGACGATCTCCACAATCATCGGTGTGACACAATCGATCGAGCCAACTTACAAGCACTTGTTCGTAAAGAGTAATCTCTCCGGTGAGTTCGTTCAGCTGAACGTCAAGCTGGTGAACGAACTGAAAGATCGCGGACTTTGGTGCGACGACATGCTCGAAGCCATCAAGTATTTCGATGGATCGCTCGGCGAAATCCCTGGTCTTCCTGAAGACATCAAAGGTCGTTTCGCGACGGCGTTCGAAATCGAGCCGCAATGGCTTATCAAGGCTGCCAGTCGACGCCAGAAGTGGATCGACATGGGCCAGTCGCTGAACCTGTACCTCGGTCAGCCTAGCGGTCGCAAGCTGGACGAAATGTACAAGTACGCATGGCAAGCCGGCTTGAAGACAACTTACTATCTCCGTTCCCTGGGGGCGACACAGGTTGAGAAATCAACGGTCGACATCAACAAGTTCGGAGTGCAACCTCGCTGGATGAAGCACGCCAGTGCGTCTTCTGAAATCGGAGTCGAGCGACAGCCAGAAGTTCAGGCTTGTAGCATCGACGATCCCGACTGCGAAGCCTGCCAGTAGACCAACCTTACCCACGCGATCAGCCACAAGTCCTTGTGGCTTTTCGCAGGGTGTTTTTGCCAACCACCGTTAAGACATGGTTTTTAAAACCAGTTTTGCCAACGGTTAAATCATCATTCGTCATATTATTCAAGTTGCATGGAGTCGCAATCAATGGCTACGGACATTCGAGAAGTATCTGAATCAGCAAAAGAAAAACGCGTCGACGCGAGCGAAAAGCGTTTGATCAACTGTCACCAGGTTGATGTTAACCAGTTGATGCCACTGAAGTACAAATGGGCATGGGAACATTACGACAACGGTTGTGCCAATCACTGGATGCCAACTGAAGTCGCGATGAACAAGGACATCGAAATCTGGAAATCTGACGTGCTGACCGCTGACGAACGTCACGTGATCATGCGGAACCTTGGCTTCTTTTCCACAGCGGAAAGCCTTGTCGGCAACAACCTTGTTTTGGCGATATTCAAACACATCACCAATGCGGAGTGCCGTCAGTACCTGCTGCGTCAGGCGTTCGAAGAAGCAGTCCACTCGCACACCTTCCTGTACGTAGTTGAAAGCCTTGGCCTCGACGAAGGCGAAGTTTTCAACATGTACAACGAAGTTCCAGCGATCGCTCGCAAGGACGCTTTCGAGATGGAGCTCACTCGCGAAGTACTCGACCCGGATTTCACGACTGAAACCTTTGAAGGTGCTCAGGCCCTGCTGAAGAACCTGATCGGTTTCTACCTGATCATGGAAGGAATCTTCTTCTACACCGGTTTCGTGATGATCCTTTCGTTCCATCGCAGAAACCTGATGAAGGGTATTGGAGAGCAGTTCCAGTACATCCTTCGCGACGAGTCGATTCACCTCAACTTCGGCATCGACCTGATTAACGGTATCAAGGCAGAGAACCCGGAACTGTGGACGCCTGAATTCCAGCAGCAAATGGTTGATCGCGTTCGCGAATCCGTTGAACTGGAACTTGAGTACGCCAAGGATTGCCTGCCAAACGGTGTACTGGGTCTCAACGCCGAGCTGTTCCGCGATTACGTTCAGTATGTTGCTGACCGTCGTCTGGAAAGAATTGGTTTGCCTGTTCAGTACAACAGCCCGAACCCATTCCCATGGATGAGCGAAACCATGGACCTCGCGAAAGAGAAGAACTTCTTCGAAACACGCGTCACTGAATACCAGACCGGTGGCAAGCTGGACTGGGATTGATTTGACTTGAATTGAATATCATTGAGTTGGCCGCTGTGCATTATTCACAGCGGCCTTTTTTTGTCGCTCACTTTTCGGCGACGTACTGAAAATCGTTGCTCACGATTGAGCTAGCCCATAGATTGTGAGCCTGCTTCAAGGTAACCATCGTTCTCCCGCTACCAGAGCGCACAACGAAATCGTCTGGTCGATCGATTCCATATTTTGAAAAGCACCAAGTCAACTCTTGCTCTCCAAACTGATTTTGTTCGGTGCGATAGATTCCATTGAGAACTTTTATTGTTTCACCAAGATGCTCGAGCTGTTTTTCCTGTGGAATGATATCGTCTCGATAGTGAGCTACAACGTTTTCCAGCTCGACCACGATGTCAATTTGTTTGGGAAAAACAAGCGGTTCAATTTTCCTCATCCAGGTTGAACCGGCAGCACGTTTATTGGGCTCGAAGGGACCACCACCTGTCAGCATGGGCGATCCAATATTCGCGTCTGCAGAAAGCGTAATGGCATCTCCAACCGCGTACTTTGGCCGCGCATCGATTTCCGCCACGTCCATCTCCACGGAGACGACTACCCATTTGCCTTCCAGTTTGGCATGGTCAAATTCCGTCGCGAGCGATTCGTAAACGGGCATCTTTATCTGCTGGGCGTGGAGTTCGCCCACGAACAGGCAACAGACGATAATCGAGACGGCAACGGTTAGCTTTTGCATTGAGTGCTCCATTTTCCTTGCTTCAGATTTGCTTTCGAAGTCTCGCAAATATGCTCAACAACGTCAGGTCGGATTTTGCGGAATGGGAGACATTTTCGGCCTCGATTGCGTCCTTACTTTCTCAGCCTCACCTCTATTGGCAAGCTAAATTTCAGGACAACCGGATATTTGAACGAACGCTAGCGTAGGGCCAGCATCCGGTCGATTTTTACTAAATCCGGACAACGAATTCCAGGGACGAGCTCAACGTGCAAACCAATTCAACGACGACAAAAGTGAACAACGATGCGCGCTTCGACGAAATGCTCGAACGACTTCGCGACTGCGAAGGCCTTGTTGAGCAGGAACTCGCGCAATATCGCACTGCGGCGCCAGAAACGCCGGCGCAAGAGAGCACCAAAACCAAAAAGCAATATCTGCTGTCCATTGTTATTCCGGTCTACAACGAAGAAGCAACGGTGGCCCGCGTCGTCAGCCGGGTTGCAGCTTTACCCTTGAATTCAGAACTGGTCATTGTTGATGACTGCAGTACTGATGGAACTCGTGACATTCTCGCCCGAGTCGCCGATTTGCCTCAGGTCCAGGTGATCCTGAAAGAGAAAAACGCAGGCAAGGGTGCCGCACTTCGCACTGGATTCGAGCATGCGACTGGCGACTTTGTAATCGTTCAGGATGCTGACCTTGAATACGATCCGCGAGACATTCCACCCATCATTCAGCCGCTCATTCGCGGAGAAGCTGATATCGTTTACGGCTCACGATTCATCGGGGAAGTCGTGCACGACAAAAGTTTCGTTCACCGTCTTGGAAACTGGGTTTTAACTCAGGCTTCCAACCTGTTCAGCGGCCTTAAACTGACCGACATGGAAACCTGCTACAAAGCGTTCACACGCGAAGCGATGGAAGCCGTCGAAATTGAGCAGGACCGTTTCGGCATCGAGCCAGAAATCACAGCCAAGCTTGCACGTCGTGGATTCCGCTTTACAGAAGTCCCGATCAGCTTTTACGAAAGTCGCGGTTACGACGAAGGCAAAAAGATCGGCATTAAGGATCTCTTCAACGCATTCTGGTGCATCGGCCGCTACGGCATGAGTGACTGATTGCCGGCACACAAAACGGCTTTGATGTTTGATTGAACACAACTTCTGTTTGAGTCGGTGAAAACTGTTCTCAGTACAAACGGAACGAAGAAATCATAGCCCGAAGCGTGAGCGAGGGATCGGTTATCCCTCGCTCACGCTTCAGGTTATGACACTTTTCACCTTCCCAGTTTGAGCCCATCGCGTTTCCTGCGTAAGATCAAGGCATCCCCCAAACCATTGGATCCGGCTCATGAACAAGCTAATTGCCGCCATCATCATTTTCGCAGCCGCAGTCAGCCCGGCGTGGGCGCAGTCTTTCCGACCGCGCTATGGCCAAAACTCTTCCAACAAGCGTTCGTCGACAACCAAAACACAAAATCGATCACTCGAACTTCGCGTTCTTGTTGACCAAACCAGTCCCATCGGCACCAACCACAAATGGCTTCAGGCGTTGGCCGAAGTCGGCGCCGATCGCGTTGTGTCAGAGACGTCGCGAAAGACAAAGCCCTCGTTTGAAGAGTACGGTTCTGGAGCGATCAAGACCCTGGCAGTTGTTGGCATCGTAAAAAACGGCAAACTGCATCTTCCTGGTGGTAAATTCTCCATTGGACAAACCACTGCGATCCGCAACCATCTCCAAAAACTTCGTGACGATGGCGCTGAAGTAACCATCGCTGAAAAAGTGGCCTTTGGTTTGACGGCCCCTCAATTGATCAGCGTGCATGATGGACTTGGCAAGAAAATTGGCTCTTCAACGGTTGGTCAAAAGGCGAACAGCCTGGCAAACTCCATTTTAAAAAGCAGTGGCTATCCCATTTCGATGGATCGCGCCACAAAGGCAGCGCTTGCCAATGACGAGTCGATCATGCAAGCTGAACTGGAAGGGCTCTCAATTGGAACCGCGCTGGCAATAACGCTTCGTAAAATGGGTCTGGTTTTCGAACCGAATCGCCCACAAGGCAAGGGCATTCAGCTGATCGTTCGGGCTGCCAATGAGAAAACAGAGAACTGGCCCGTCGGTTGGCCAATCAGCGAACAGATAAAGCAGGCTGCTCCGAAATATTTCGTTCGGGTCCCCATTCGTGCCGAGAACACCCCCATCCTGCAGGTGCTTGGTGGGATTGAAAACAGAATGGATTTTCCGTTCATCTACGACGACGCCAGGATCGCGGCGAGCGACATCAACCTGGAAGCGACCCTGGTCACTTACATCAAAGCTAAAAAGTCGAGCTACAGCATGGTCGTCGACAAAGTTTTAAGACAGTGCAAGCCAAAATTGAAGTCTGATCTGAGAATCGACGAGGTCGGTAAACGCTTTCTTTGGATCACGACCATTCGCTAGTCACTGCATCTGAACCGGCATTGAGTTACAATTGATTTTTCAGTTTAGAAAATCAATCGCCCGGTCAAATTATGCCCAACTTCAAATTCGCGGCCAAAGTCACCGCAACCTGCATCACTGCCATCACAGTGTTGCTTTCGTCAATCGTTGTCGCACAGGACGCAGATCAAAAACTGGTCTGGCCCAACTTTCGTGGCCCTAACGGTAGCGGAACGTCCGACACGGCCACACCGCCAACAACCTGGAGTGAAACTGAAAACATCGCCTGGAAACAGAAGATTCCAGGCAGGGGTTCATCTTCTCCGATTGTGATCAACAATCGTGTTTACATCACCTCTGCGATGTCAACTGAAGAAAAACCAGAAGAGAAGGAACTCACCCGGGAAGAGCAATTCAAAAAATACGACACCAATGGAGACGGAGAGCTTAGTCGCGAGGAACGTCGCAATGCGATTGCCATGCGACGCAAGGCGTTCATGACAGAACAGAAGTTCATGGTCCTGTGTTATGACCGAACTTCTGGCGATCAGGTTTGGCAAAAAGTTGCTACCAAAGCGATGCCGCATGAGGCCCACCATCCTGATCACGGCTATGCGTCAGCGTCCCCTGTCACAGACGGCGAATATCTTTACATTAACTTCGGGTCCTTTGGCCTCTACTGCTACGATCTGGAAGGGAACCTGAAGTGGAAACGTGATGACCTGGGCAAGATGAAAACGCGTGGCACGTTCGGCGAAGGAAGTTCCGTTGCCGTTCACGGCGACATGGTAATTCTCCCGTGGGACCACGAAGGACAATCGCGCATCGAGGCATTGAATCGTAACACTGGCGAAACTATCTGGAAAACGCTGCGTGATGAGCCATCTGCCTGGGCGACTCCATTGGTCGTTGAAGTCGATGGACGCAAACAGATTATTCACTCGGGCCAAAATTTCTCACGTGGATACGATTTGGAAACGGGAAAAGAAATCTGGAAAGTATCCGGACTTTCGCAACGCCCTGTTTCGTGCCCGACTGTTTTCGGAGAAGTCGGTTTTTTCGCGAGTGCCAGGGGCGGTGCCATTTTGCAGGCCATTCCATTGAATCAAAAAGGCGATGTGAGTAGCAACGGAGTTGCCTGGTCGATCAACCGGCAGACGCCTGACGTCCCTTCGCTTTTGCTATCCGAGAACAGGCTATTCTTCACGGGAGCCAACGGTGGAATTCTGACTTGTGTCAATGCAGAAACGGGTGAACCATTTTTCTCTCCGCAGCGACTGCCGATCCGGGGTGTTTACTCATCCCCCGTTGCCGCCAATGGAAACGTGTACATCACCGGCCGTGACGGAAAGACCGTGGTTGTCAGTGATGCGGTGACATTCGCCGTAGTCTCGACCAATGATGTCGGCGAACCTGTCGATGCAACCCTCGCACTTGCCGACGAAGAGATCTTCATTCGCGGAAAGAACCATCTGTTTTGCGTTCGCAACAAGTAATCTACTGGCGCTGAGTTTTGCGAAAGCGAACCTTTAACGATTCGAAACCAACGGCTCGGGTGAATTCCTGAGCCGTTTCTACATGGGGGATCGCTTCGACGAGTTCGATTTCGATGTTTTGGTTACACAACACTTCCAGCATTGACCGAATCACCAATCGAGCATGAGCTGCGCCCTGGCAAAGATGATCCCGAAACCCGAACGAAACGTGAGGATTCGGACGACGGTCCAGAATCACTTTCTGCGCATTTTGAAACACCGTCTCGTCGTGGTTCGCTGACACCCAACACAAACCAATTCGTTCATCGGGCTCAACTTTCACGCCATGGATTTCAGCTCCGTGGGGACATACGCGACCGATTTGAGTTAACGGCATGAATACGCGAAAGAACTCTTCGCTGGCCAACGTAATTCGCTTTGTGTCTTCACGAAGGAACTTCAGCGCTTCCGGGTTGCCTGCAAGCCAGGCGATGATCGAAGTAATGCTGTGAATGATGGTGTCTCGCCCGCCTGCGAAAGCGAGGTTCGCAAAGCCCATACATTCGTCGCGAGTCAGTTTTCTGCCACGGAATTCGGCCTGAGTCAGGACACTGAAGAAATCTTCCCCCGGATTGGTTTCTGCGCGATCGAACATTTCTGTCAGATAGTTTTCCAGCTTGCTACCGCGTTTCGTTTCACCTTCCTGAAGCTGAAAAACATGGATGCCCCACTGGATCCAGATATCGGCTTCGGCTTCGGGCATATTCAACAAGTAGGTGAACGCGCGCGATTGAATTGGAAGCGCGAATTCCGAAACAGCATCGAACGGGATACCCGTCGCGAGCGAACCGACAGCAGATTCAATTAACTGCCCAACCGCCACGATGACTTCCGGATTTTTGGCTCGCAGAAAGAAGGGCTCGGTCAGCTTGCGATATTCCTTGTGCTCAGGCGGATCAACTTCGATCGGCAACTGTCTGACTGAACGCATCTCTTCTTCCGACGGAATGGGAACTCGAAAAGGCGCATCAGAGCTAAACTGTTCCCAGTCCGCAGCCGCGTTTCGAACGTCTTCATGACGGAGCAACATCGTGATCATTTCGCCTTCGAAGGGACAACGCATCACGCCTTTTTCTTCGCGGGCTTCGCGGAAAGGATCATTGCCAGGTTGGTTTGGTGATTGCATTTTCGACACAGTTCGATCGGCTCAATCAACATGGAAAGAACACATCATACCGAATCGAACGGTGGATTTGTGAATCTGCCAAATCATAAAAAGAAAACGTGAAGTATCACTTTTTGTCTGGTTCCTGCTCGATGGCGATCAACTGATTCCTGCTAACAAGAAACAAAACACCTTTGTGAGCGACTGGAGTAGCATAGACCGAATTGAAATTCGGCACATTGATCGCCTTCAGCTTCACCGGAAGCGACGTGCCTGGCGGCGCTTCGGTTGCGAACATGACCACTTCTCCATCTTCATTTCCAACATAAATTCGGTCATCTGTTACCAGTGGAGAATTCCAGAGTGAACTTTGCAGATCAAAATGCCAGACGTATTTACCCGTTGCGGCATCCAGACAATGCAAAATCCCACTCGCGTCGTTTACATATGCAAAGTCATTCCTGATTTTAACTTCGCTCAAACTTCGATTCATCATCGGAACATCCGTCTCGTCGATTTTGCCGTCTCCGTTGGAATCGAATCCATCGTATCTCCAAACCATGCCTGAGCTCGGATTGGGAATTTCAACATCTCCATTTATCGGATCACAATGCTGGAAATCTGGTCCATCAATCTGTGAATTGGGGCCACGCTTAACGAGCGTGGGACTAATATCGCCCAAGAGGTTTCTGGGGGAAATGCACCAGACATGCGACAAACCCTCGCCATGTTCCGGATCCTGCCCCATTGTTATAAAAACCCTGTCATTGTGAACTGTCGGGGCGGTTAGCAGGTTATTGCGTGTTCCACGTCCACCGAGAATCGCCCTGGAAGTTTTTGGGTTGCAGTCAAACTTCCAAAGCAAAACAGAATTGCCTTTTCCGTCTCCGGCTGGTTCGAAACTGTACAGCCATCCATCTCCGCTAGGAAAGAGAATTTGCCGCTTGCCGGCGATGTATGCCAACGTCGGCGAACCCCACGAACCGTGGGAAATATGTTTTGGCGTGTTGTCAGTCCAAACAGTCTCACCAGTCACGCGGTCCAGCACAACGAAACTGGGCGCATTGGGAGCGGGCATGTCCAAATGAGCCTGGTCAACGCCATTGCTTGTCTTGACGTAGACACGTGATTCATCAACGACAACATTGCAGTGACTCATGTTGTGCGGTCGGACGCCAAATCGTTTGCGCATGTCAACTTTCCAAACGACATCAGCATCCTTGTCGCCGGTCTTCACCTCCGAAGTTACACCATCGTTCTTGCCGTCGTAGAATCCTTCGGTATCAAGACAAACGACTTCACAGCGATTGGAAACGTACCAGAGCCGATCTTTGTCCGTATAAGGCTGGCTGGTGACACCTTGCAACGGCCAATCCTGAGACCGACCTTCTTCCAACTTTCTATTTGCATGTTGCCAGAGAAACTTTCCGTTCTCAGCATCGAAACAAACCATTACGCCAAGATCGACCTTCGATGGCAAAGTTGGATCATACCCATGACCATTATTGGTGCCGATAAAAACTCTGTCCTGATGCACCTTGGGAGTCGCGATAGTCTGCGACCCCAATGGAGCGATCCATTTGACGTTTCTGCCGGTCTCAAAATCCCAGTCGTTCGGCAACGGAAGCTGCTGCGGAATCAATTGAGAAATGCCGATCGCAATCAGGACAAACAGAAACAACAAAATTCGAATCGAAAACCGAAAGGCGAATGGTCGTCGAGCAACAGCTTTCGATTTCTCTTCAGACTTCTCGTCCATCAGATTATCGCCTTCCAGCGAGAGCCTGACCGGACTATTCGTTGAGGATTTTCATGGTCACACTTGATCCCTCACGCAGCACCCATTGGCCTTGCTTCATCTTGTTAGTGACAACTGCTTTGACGGAAAATTCGTTGCCCGTTCCCTGAATGACCTTGGGGCCAATAGCGACAATCTCGCCTTCGAATCGCACACTCTCGTTGCGAGCCAACTCGGCCGTAATAACGACCTTCTTCTTGTAAACTTCAGCGGGATTGTACTGTCGATTTTGAAGCAGACCAGCAACGAAGAGTTTGTCCATCCGGGCAACCCTGGCAACGGGTTCCCCTGCAGTGACCCACTCTCCCTCCTGCTTGTATCGATCAACCACCTGACCATCGAATTTGGAAGCCACAATGTGGCGTTTGATGCGATCTTCAACTTCACTGGCTCGAGCCGACTCCAGCTCCGCTTCACCTCGAGCGTCCCGTTGCTGAACAAATGCAGCCTGGAGTTGCAACTGGGATCGTTCGAGCTCGAAATGCGCTGTCATTTTTTCATCTGCCGATCGAGCTCCCTTAACAAACAGGTTTCTCGTCGTCTCATAACGTTTTCGAGTCAGATCAATCTGCTTTCTGGCAGCTTCAATCGATGTCACATCGTTACCGACCCTGACGGCATTGTTCTTTCTGATAAGTGCCTGGCGAAGCTGATGCTTCAGCAACACATCATCAATTTTCGCAATCGTCGTTCCAGCAGGCACCGTATCACCTTCTCGAACATTCATTTCCAGGAGAGCTCCCGTTTCGAGCGCCGGAAAATCAACGACATCGTAGTACTCAACGGTACAGCGAATATCATTCGATTCCGAAGTTTGCCCAATAGACGACTGACGCGAAAAAGTATCCTCCTGCGGCGATCTGGTTGGCTCCGATGAAAATGTCGGCCGAGTCGGCTGACCAAAGATATGTGTTTTTGTTTTGGTGGAATCCGGATCAAACTTGCTCACTCCTGGCGTTGATCGCGGCGCGCTACCTTTGGAATACGCCGGTCCACCCTGAGGCTGAAAACTGCCTTGGGCACAAGCAGCAGGAACGCTGGTCGACAACAAGCACGCGACCATCACAAGTTGAAACCAAACGAACCGACGACATGTACTTACATCATTCATGGTTACCAGGCCTTTTAAATCTGAACTAAACTGACTCAGCGGGATCTACGACAGGTGTGAAAACAAACGTGGAAGTTCGCGATTCCCGATGACAGAGAACCTTTGCGGCTGACGCATCAATCACGTTTATTTGACCTACTATATCTTCGGCTCCTTCAAGTATTGAGCCGTAGTAGCACCACATAAAAATCGATGAGAAGCACTCACACAATGCGGTACATCCAAATGCTATCTTAACGCAACTGGCAGCTTGGAGAAGTTACGTTATTTCCACAATTTCAATTCGGCCAAAGTGGCTGTTTGCCGCCGTACGAAACGATCGTCAAAACCAAAACTGCCACTTTGATTTTACGGTCTCAATCAGCTCATAAAACATCGCATAGCCAATTGGCTCAGTACCACAATGAACTTTTCCGGTCACGCGCGTGCCTGACCGCAGAAGTTCTTCGGGAATCGTGTCATTGGGAAAACAAACCCGAACGAGTGCCGCATTTCCTTCATCTGAGTAAACATCCAGTTTCTGATCGACCGAGATCAATTCGCCTTCAAATTCCTTGCCCGGCCACGAAAGTAAAGCAAACGTCACCTTTAGCAGTTCGTCCGAATCTTCCATCGCGCGAGAAAGGTGAGCCAATCGACGTTCGGGCATTTCCAGTTCGATCAACCAGTCTGTATCAGGAGGAACAACTGTCATCAAATGTTGTCCGAACCGCACTGGACGCCTGAGCAAGTTTTGTCGGACTTGCCAGTTTACGACCTGTCCCGCAATCGGTGCCTTCACCTCCAGGAGGTCACGATCCCGTTGCTTGACCTTCAATTCCTCTTCAAGATTGATGATTGTCTGACAGGACCTGAGGAACTGAAAGTTATAGGCAGCCTGCTCGTCGGCATCCTTGCTGTTCTTGCCATGCTCGGCGAGATCACGTTCATTCCTGGCCTGCTTGATGCGTCCTTCGATATCTCCAATCTGCAGTTCCAAAGTGGAACTGACCATCGTCGCCAACAACTCATCTTTTTCAACGATCGAGTCACCTGTGTTGGAGACTTTGATATCCGTCAGAATTCCATCGAGCTGGGCATATATTTCGTGACGCCTCTCCGGGACCAGGCTTCCGCGTGCACCGAGTGAAAATGGATACGGATAGAGACTGAGGAAACAGATCAGGACCGCCAGTGCGCCCAATATTGCTGCCGTACGAAACAGGCGGCTTCCCTGAAACTGTTGAGTGCACTTTCCGATCGCC
This sequence comes from uncultured Pirellulaceae bacterium, assembly GCA_964446085.1. Taxonomy (GTDB): domain Bacteria; phylum Planctomycetota; class Planctomycetia; order Pirellulales; family Pirellulaceae; genus Mariniblastus. The sequence continues at coordinate 6,948 of CAYUNP010000027.1, read as the reverse complement.
TTCCAAAGCGGCATCAGGATAATACTCTGATGATCGATACTGTTGGCGAGAGCAGTCTGTGCATGTGTTGCGACGACTTCGATTCTCTCTCTCAAAAGCGGTGTTGCCGTAGATTCTTTTAGCTGCTCGATGATCATCGCACCGATCGCTTTCTCATTCCCGGTGGCTTTCGATCGCTCGAACGGATCGTCGTCCATTGGAGCCGGTTTGACGTCCAACAATGGAATCACGGCAATCATCCGGGCATGCGACTTCTCAACATGGGCGTTGATTCGTTTCTCAAGCCGAGGAGCCAGGTCACTTCGATCGCCGAAGTACCACAATGGCGTTTTACTTTTTACAACAGCCGTCGCCAAACTACCGAGCGTCTTAACCTGTTCACTTCGTCGCTCGATCGCATCAAGCCCACTGACCGATTTGACAACACACCGACTGCCTTGCATCGTGGCAATGCTCACGCGATCACAGTCAATCAGGCGACGTCCCTCATTGGTGATCGAATAGATCGTATCCTTGACGTCCAACTTTCTGTGAATCAGATGAACAAATCGTTCCAACTGAGTCCACATTTTTTGTTGTTCCTGAAACGAACGCAGTCGCAAATTCGACTGAAATTCACCAGCGATCTCACACATCTGCAACACGAACCGCAAGTAGCCGCGCTGCGTCGCTGGACCAGCCCCGGGACGTTGGAAAACTTCCACCAAACCAACGATGTCGCCATCGACTCTGATCGGCCCCAACACCAACAGGTGGTCTGTCGGGTTTCCACCAGAGTCCGCGGCTTCGTTGCCAGTTCCAGGTGGAATCAAAGTCGGCTCGCCCGATTGGCATAATCTTTCAATCAGCTTGCCGTGAATCTTTTGCGCGTTGGCGTTCTCGTTCAGAGAAGTCTGTTTCAGATTGACGTGGCATTGAAGCTGGATGGCTTTGTTGTTCGGGTCGCGAATCCAGATGGCGCCTCCGACGGAAGCCAGTGCGGTAACGATACGTGTCAGGAATCCTTCGTAGAACTCTTCGGCGCTGCATTCTTTCTCTGAAAGTTGATGAACTTCCTGCACCAACTCACGGATCTGCGCCCGCGTTTTATCAACCAGTGCGGCATCGGAGTCCGACAAGTCAACGCGTCGCCGACCCGGACGTTTCGGAGAACTCTCAGGCGAAGCGGTTCCAGTCGAAGACGGCACGAACGCCATGCCCTGGACTGGATCAGAATCGCTGCTTGTTGGGTCGTGCGCCATAAAAGAACCGTATACAATTGGGGAGGATCGGGACTTTCCATGAATCTGGGGGCTTTGGCAAGCTCGATTCCGTTCGTTCAAACTGCCACGACAGCAAGTGCTTGCACTTCGAATCCCAACGCGACAGAAAGTTACCATGAGATTGATTGGCAACCTGCCAACAGAAACCGAAGCGAACACATTTGCCGCGTATCTGCTGACCAAATCGATCGAATGTCAAGTTGAGCCTGACGGCCCCGATGCGTTCGACATTTGGGTAAAAGACGAAGACGGATTTGAGCAGGCAAAGGCTGAAATCACCGAATTCCGCGCTGACCCCAAGGCAGACAAGTATCGCAAAGCGCTTGCTGAAGCCAAAAAGATCGAAGAAGCTGCTGCGGAAAAGCAAAAACAGTATCAGAAGAACATTCGCCAGGGAGCGGCAACGGCTCAGAAAGGAGTCTTTGAAACTTCGCCACTTACGATGGTGTTGGTTTTGATCTGTGTCATTGTTGCCGTGTTGACCGAATTCGGTGCAGACAAACATCACAGTCGAGCCGTCGCGAGGGCTCTGCAGTTCGTATCGGTCGACTCCCCCAGTGATGAACTTCTCGAGACCTACGAGTCCAATCCCAACTCAATGGATGTGCGTTTGGCGAGCATCTATCGGGGAGAACTTTGGCGGTTGATTTCTCCGATCTTCTATCACTACGGACCATTCCATATTGTCTTCAATATGCTGTGGCTGGTTCAATTGGGCCGCATGATTGAAATGCGTTACAGCACCCTTACGTTGGCCATGATCGTGGTTTTCTCGGCGATTTTCTCCAACGTCTTACAGTGCGTTGTTCCTCTAAGCGTTGGAGGATCAATACCGTTTCTATTCAACAATGACACATTGCTAATTTCAATACTCGGCGGCATGTCCGGAGTCATCTACGCGCTGTTTGGATTTATCTGGTTTCGAATTCTCTACGACCCCAATGCACGTATGTTTCTGGCTCAGTCAACAGTAATCATTTTGATCGGCTACCTGTTCTACTGCATGGTGGTACCGCAGATTGGCGGCAGCTTTGGCGACAGCGGCCGGGTTGCCAATTGGGCACACGGTGGCGGCATGGTGATTGGCCTACTACTTGGCCTGTCCCCAATCGGAAAACGACTCAGGAAATAGATCTCAACGTCGAGCTGAACCTTGCCTACCACACGTAAGAGCGATTCCGGTAACTCAAGACGGAAAAAGGCGAATGCCCATGTGGCGTTTCCCAAAACAGCCGTGCCTCCGCGGACGCAGCTTTGACCGCTGATCACCGCCTGGCAGAGTCACGAACTCCGTTATACCGGATCGCCCAGTTGACGCTTGATCTCGTCAACGCGGTATCCAAATCCTGGTCCGCTGAGCGTCGACAGGTCCAGGACTCCTTCACGGCGTTTGAAGAGTCCGGGATGGATGGCTTCTTCGGGCTGTGATGCGTCCGGATAGAACTGCATGCCGTTTGACTCGACTCCCATGATCGTTCCCGCGTGTGCGGCGAGGCGAACGTGTGGGATCTGAGCCAGCATTGGGTTCGTCAAATCCTGAACCATCAACGGCATGTCGTGAGCTTTGGCCCAACAGAGACTTAGCAAGGCACCCGTCTGAGTTTTGCAAGTTTTCAAAGCGACGCCTGACCAACCCAACTGACGTCCCAATCGCACGAACTTCCAGTCGTGGGCACTTTCGTCAAGGAACAGTGGCTTACGCTCGGACACGGAGTGCACATCGATGCGTTTGGCTTCCAGGTCATACGGAAACGGCTGCTCGACATACAGAATCATGTCGTGGATTTGCTTGTGATCGGCTTCGAAGCGATCAAGAATGTCGTTCACGTATTGTGGATCTTCAACGGTGCAATTGAAATCCGCAGTCAACCATTTGACGCCTGTTTGAACCGAGAGTTCACCGATCGCCAAAAGCCTGTCGTAATCCCAGGCAGAATCATTGCCGCGAAGCTTGATCTTCAGGCACTCCAAACCATCGCGCTCGATCCAGTCCTTGAGCAAAACAGGATAGCCATCGTCTGGCTCGTCACCGGTGAGTTCTTCGGGCTTGATCGGATCGAGTCCTCCGACGAGGTGCCAAACAGGAAGTTTGGATGGTGGATTGTCGACCAGGAAGTCAGCAGGATACTTTCCGGCAAACGAAACTTCCTTGTCTGATTCCGGCGGCAAAAGATGAGCCAGATCCTGTGACATGAAATCCTGATTGTAAGTCTTGTAGATGTCGACGTTGTGCAGGACTCCGTATGCATCGTGGATCGCCTGGTCGAAGACACTGGCTGCCACAAGTCCGGCAAGGTAAGGCATCGGCTCACCGCCGCGCTGTGCGTTGAATTCATCCTGTCGGGAATGAAGGACGTTTTCCAGGAACAGATGCGACAGTTCAATCGGATGACCGAACTCTTCAAACTTCAGCCACTCCTGCCCGAGGACTTTACAGAACTCAACAAGCGCCGCATGACGCTCGGTGTACGGCACGGAACTGGGCCAAACCCATTGAACCGAAAGTGGAGTTTCACCCCAACCGCTGGCTACGTTTCCATTGCGATCTTCGAGCGTTACTTTGGCTCGGGCACAGGTTACCGTCAGCAGTGTTTCGGATCCGAACTTTAGTGGAACTCGCGTTTCAACTGGAAGGAGATAAAGTGAAACGTCTTTTACGCGGGCGTCTGTTGTTTGGGGCATTAAATCGTCTTGGGAATGTGTAAGGGTGGCATAGGCTTCCAGCCTGTGAACTTCATGCAAACACAGGCTGGAAGCCAGTGCTTCCTGTCCTCGCACGGGCATCATAACCGGAAGTTCAAAAAAGTTGCAGGCGACAAAACCTGGTCGCCGACTGATCGTGATTTCGGTTATCCAATCTCCGGAACAACGTATTTTTCGCGGTACGTTCGTTTGAGAAAGCGATTGGCCAGTTCGGCATGTTCGCCGACAAACTTTTCTGTTTCAGGATTGTGTGTCAACACAGGGCTGGAAACAAGTTGATCTGTTTTGATGTCAAACAAACTCAGTTGAGTTTCCATTTCTTCAACAAGCATCGGCCAGGCTTCCAGAGCATTGCCCGAAGTGAGCTGATCTTTGCTGTAAGCAGAGCCGACCTGGAAAGCGATATTGCCGAGGTTCGCCCAACCGGTGCTGTGATGCCCCATTTCAACGGGGGCGTTGAGCTTTGAGTTATCGCGAGCACGAACTGCGTCGACGAAGTTCTGCACATGCAGCGGAACGATGTCGCCGCCTTTGAATTCACGAATCGTTTTGCCTTTCAGATCGACGGCGCGTCCTTTTTGACGCTGTCCGAAATAGTAGCCGCCTTCGCAAGCGATCACATAACCACTGCTGGGGCCATCGACAGGCATTCCGGCTCGAACCGACCAGCCCTTCTTCTTCCCTTTTTTGTTTGGTTTCTCGGTCGGCGTTTTCGGCAAATTACTGATCGTAATCATGGTCGGAAACGTATCGGTTTCGAACAAAGCGAAATGCACGTTGGGAGAATTGGCAGCATCGTTCCACACCACACGTCCGCCAGCGGCGACAACGCTCCTGGGAGTCGTGACTTTGTCCAGATAGGCAACGTTGCGGATGTCGTCCAGGATATGAACACCCCAGTTACCCATTTCGCCGCTGCCGGTGTTCAAGTCCCAGTGCCAATCGTAGTGCAATTTGTCCCGCATGATTGGTTGCCTGGCAGCCGGGCCAGTCCACAGATCGTAGTCAACCGTTGAAGGCAACTCCAGCGGCGTGGTTCGCCTGCCAACCGTTGCACGTGCACCAAGTCGGTTCGCCTGAACGTACTTGATGCTGCCGATTGCTTTGTCCTGGTGAAGAAACTTTTTGGCTTCGGCCTGCATGGGATCGCTGCGCTGTTGCGTGCCGAAGGCGACAATCCGATCACTTTTGGCTGCTGCGTTGACGACCTGGCGACCTTCCCATTGCGTGTGTGAAAGTGGCTTTTCGACGTAGACGTCTTTTCCAGCTTCGAGCGCCCAAATGGTTGCCAGGCAGTGCCAGTGGTTGCAAGTCGAGATCACAACGGCATCCACGTTTGGATCGTCGAATACTTTGCGCATGTCCTGGTGCGCCGTCGCCGAATACGTTTCCGCAAGTTTCTTGCTGAGCTCCAGATCAGGATCAGCAAAGGCGACAAGCTTACATCCGGTTGCTTTGGAGAACACTTCCGCCAGTTGACCGCCGCGCCAGCCAGCACCAAGAATTGCAACGCGTACTTCTTCGTTGGCTGAAAACCGAATCGGGTTTGCGCAGGCCATCGAGGTGACTCCTGCCGCGGCAGCAGTGCCCAGCAGAAACGAGCGACGATTGAATGGGGTGCGTGACATGAGGTCCTCTATATGAACACTGAAGAAAACACTTGTATTCAGCGGCAGGTTATTTCAATACGTAAGGCGCCGCGTTTGTTAAATACTGAGCGGCAAGGCGCTAGCCGCCCGTTTTGCATCCTGACGCGCGATACCCGCGGCTAGCGCCTTACCGCTCACCTGACCACAGGCTGGAAGCCCATGCCACCTAGCTCTTGATGCCCATTGCTTTTTTGAGCACGCCAAAATCTTTCCTGATCGCGGCGATGTTCTCCTGAGTACTACCTTCTTTCAAGTACTCAACATGCAGCGTGACCAGAGCACTTTCGAAGTCTTTCTTGAACAGCTTGAAGAACTTCTTGTAGTCAACTTGTCCTTCTCCCAGAGCACAGTGCATCGGCGAAAGTCGCTTGTCCTTCTTCTTTTTGAATGCCCAGTGGAAATCCTTGACCGACAAAGCCGAAATGTGTGGCTTGATGATGTCGTAGTAGACCGGCCAGGCCCCACTACCTTCAGCCACGGCGTGACGCACGTCAAAGATGCTGCCGATCTCTTCAACCGGAATGCCATCCAGTGCTTCCTTCAAGTCCCAGAAGCTTGCGCCCATGTACTTGCCGCCGGCATGGTTCTGGTAGACACCAGTAACGCCTGACTCGCGGTTGAGAGCAGCCAGTTCTTTCAGCTTCGGCTTGAAGCCATCAAGCTGCGGCTGAATTGGAGCTTTCATGTCGTAGCGACTGAAACCCATTCGATAACGCTGGATCCCCAGTGAACCCGCCGTCTTGAGAATGGACTCAGCGTTAACCGTTTCAACACTCTCAATGTCCGTCGTCAGAATGTTGATCTTCATCTGATGCCTGGCAAACACTTCCGCCAATTTCGGCAACTCGTCCGCAGCTGCTTCTGGTGCGATGTAACCGCCCTTGCGAACGGTGACTTCCGCGCCGTCAAAGCCGATCTCTTTCAGTGTTGTAGCAAGTTCTTCATGAGACAGATCCTGAATGAACTTGATGAAAGTGCAAAACTCATACGGCTTGTCCTGCGTTGTCGGTGCCGCACTGGCCAGCGACGGCAAAGCGGCGGCTCCAATCGCTGCGGAAGTTCCGGCAACAAAAGTGCGTCGATTCATGTGGAAATTATTCAATTGATTCTCCTGGTTAAAGGCAATACCGTTCAATGATGGGATAGGCTTCGAGCCTGTCAAATTTTATCGAAGTTTTACGTTTCGCCGGGCTGCAGTATGTTCACAGGCTGGAAGCCTGTGCCACCTTTCATGCTCGTTGAACGGTATTGTGGTTAAAGGCCACTGATAGTAGGCCGCTCAGATTTATGTACTTGTCGCAGAGATGAACTAGCCAAACAGTTTGCGCATGTTT
>CAYUNP010000026.1:30318-40525 GCA_964446085.1 uncultured Pirellulaceae bacterium | reverse complement strand
GATGCGACTGCACGGGATTGCGATGACTCCCGTGAAGTTTGGAATCTCTTTCACGACCAAATTTCTCAATCAAGCCAACGCGCTGATCAACGTCTACACCGATGGTACCGTGCAGGTTTCGACCGGCGGCACTGAAATGGGGCAGGGCCTGAATACAAAGATTCGCCAACTGGTCGCCGACGAGTTTGGAATTCCATTTCCTGACGTGATCGTGATGCCAACGTCGACGGAAAAGAACAATAACACTTCTCCGACCGCCGCTTCGGCAGGGACTGACCTCAACGGTGCCGCCGCAGTTGATGGCTGTCGCATCATCAAACGGCGTCTGGCTGATTTCGCGGCAGTACAGTTTGCGTCGCCCGACGAAGGTTTGATCCCATCACCAGAGCACATTGTTTTCGCTGGAGGAATCGTTCGCGACAGCCGACAACCTGACAGCGGCATGACGTTTGCTGAACTTGCGAACAAAGCGCGACTCGATCGAATCGATCTTGGGGCAAGAGGTTTTTACAAAACTCCCGGCGTTGATTTCAATCGCGAAACAGGGCGGGGCAATCCCTTCCTGTACTTCACTCAAGGCGCCGCCGTCGCGGAAGTCTCGATCGATCGTTTTACTGGCGAGATGATCGTCCCGCGAGTCGATTTGTTGATGGACATTGGCAAGTCGATCAATCCGAAAGTCGACATGGGTCAAATCACAGGCGGTTTCATTCAGGGAATGGGTTGGGTCACGGCTGAATGTCTGGTTTACGATGACGGCGGGAAGCTGTTGTCTCATTCGCCAACGACGTACAAGATTCCGGCAATCACCGATGTGCCTCTCGATTTTCGCTGTGCCATGTTTCCCAATGAAGACAATTTGCACTGCATTCGCAGAAGTAAAGCTGTCGGCGAACCGCCGTTGTTACTGGGCGTCGCAGTTTGGGCGGCGGTGAAGAATGCATTGCAATCGTTGCCTGGCGAGTTCGATCCGAACTTGAAATTGCCGGCAACTGGCGAAGAAATCCTGAGATGTTTGACGGCTCAGTCGATATAGTGAAGTCAACGTCTTGCAAGTTCGTGCTTACCACTGGTAGAGCTGAGCGACACCCATGAGCCAAATCCCAAACACCGAATCAAACATCGGTTCGAAGACTCAATTTGGAATTCTGCATTTGATGGGGTTCATATCGGTCGTTGCAGTCGCACTGGTTTGCTCTTTTCCTGATTCGACGGCGATTGGCCAACCCAATCCGAAAGCCCCGCTTTGGTGGCTGGCGTTTCGACTGTCGAAACTGCTAATTGGGGTGCTTTGCCTTTCGGGGGCAGCGATGGTTGTTTACCACTGGTTTGCCGAACGAAGTTTTCCAGTGGAACCGGGCCGGATTCTGTTTCTGATCTCCGCTTTCAGTTTTCTGACTGCAAGCTTTGTGGATTGGCTGTCGCGGCTCCTCACCATCGATGTTGCCAGAAATGAAAATGGAATGACTTACTACTTCTACGCTTTTATGGGCCTTCGCATGTTCGTAAGCTTTGTCATGATCGGCATTTGCGTCGCTGGGATGGTTCGTGACCGTTGGTGGTGGCGCGTCACGTTTGGGTTGATCGGGGTGAAGTCGGCCGCAACGATCGCTACGTTGGTAGTACATCTTTGGTTGGTTAGTGACGTGATCGCCTATTCCAGAGTTTTTCAGTCTGTTTCAATGGCTGCCTCGGTTCTGTCGTCAATCGCGTTTCTGGCGATCCTCGCAGTCTGCATCATTGATCTTGTCAAAACCGTAAAACGTTCGAGACTCCATTGGTGGGGCGTCGGTCGCTATTTGCTGTCCACCTTTATTCCGTGGATTTTGATAATGGTCGCAGTTCGATACATCAGCGTTCAAGACCTGTTCTTTCCGAATAGTGGATCCTGATTCCATTCGCAAACTTTTCCTGAGGCTTAACGGCAAACATCGGCACAGTCACTTGAAACGAAAACAAACTCACATCGAAGCCCTCTCCAAAATCGCTGCCACTGGCGTTCCATTTGCTGCCGTTACACTGGTTGAGTCAACCGGCAGCACACCGCAGGACGCCGGCACGAAGATGCTGGTCGATGCTTCGGGGTTGGTACATGGAACCGTTGGCGGTGGCAAAGTTGAGCATCGTGCGATTGAGTTCGCTCAAACCATGATCGAAGACGTGGCACGGAATCGTGAACTGGTGGACTGGAATCTTCAACGAGACATCGGGATGACTTGCGGCGGATTGGTCAAACTGTTTTTTGAAATCTACAACCGCAATGACTGGAACGTGATCGTGTTCGGCGCCGGACATGTGGCTCAGTCGCTTGTCGAACTTTTATTGACACTTGATTGCCGCGTTACCTGTCTGGACCCGCGACAGGAATGGATCGATAAAATCGAAGACCGAAAGCGGCTGACCAAAATTTGCACGAAGGACCTTGCATCTTTTGCGAGCACGTTGCGATCTGATGACTATGTGATTTGCATGACGATGGGCCATTCAACTGACCGACCTGTGCTCGAAGCGATCTTCAAGAACAACATCGAGCCCGCGTACCTTGGCGTTATTGGCAGCAAATCCAAAAAAGGTGCTCTCGTTCGTGAGCTGAAGGAAACCGGAATCGACGCCGAGCGTGCCAATAAATTTCTGTGTCCGATGGGGCTGCCGATCGGTTCCAATCAGCCAGCCGAGATTTCGATCAGTATCGTGGCTCAATTGCTGGAGTACCGGGACACCAGAAGGCACGCCAATTCCTGACGAAAATGGTTCCTTCATCCTGTCAACCTGGTAACTGGCAGCCGTCATCCTTTTTTGATCGGAATTATCCCTACGCAAACGGCTTCTCTGCGGCGAAATCGCAACTTTGGCATCTTCGCTAAATGAGGGGACTCTGGTAATCTTTAGCTTCGAATTTTTACCAAAATTGAAACAGAACATCACGGCATTTTGACCCGTTTGGGATTTAGTTTTTGTGACCAAACAATATGCAGCCATTGGCCCGATTTCCGTGTACCTTCCCGAGAAGGTGGAATCGAATGCGGAGCTAAAGGAAGATAACCCAAGATGGGATATGGACCTGATCGCTTCCAAGACAGGCATCCACAATCGACACATCGCAGCCGAAGACGAAACGTCTGCCGATTTGGGCGTTGCCGCGTGTGAAAAACTCTTTGCAGAACATAACATTGATCCGCAGTCGATCGACTTTCTGTTGTTCTGCACTCAGACGCCAGACTTCGCATTGCCGACGACCGCCTGCCTGATGCAGTCGCGTTTGGGTCTGCGAACGAATTGCGGAGCCCTCGATTTCAATCTCGGTTGCAGTGCCTATCCGTATGGGCTTTCGATGGCGGATGGTTTTATTCAAACAGGCGTCGCCAAACGGGTTCTGTTTGTTACTGCCGAAACCTACTCCAAGTTCATCGACAAGAACGACCGCAGCATTCGAACCATCTTTGGCGATGGAGCTGCAGCGACGTTGGTCGAATCGCATCCTGAACCGTCGCTGGGCGGATATCAGTTTGGCACCGACGGCACGGGTGCTCACATGTTGTGCGTGACGCCTGCGAATCCAGGTGGCTTCCGGAAGACAGCTCAGGATTTCCAGCCACAGCGAAAACGGCGCTGGAAGAGCGATCTTTACATGGATGGCCCGAACCTGATCAACTTTACTTTGTCAGAGATCCCAAAGCTGATCGACGATATCCTGCAAGCTTCGGATTCAACCAAAGATGAACTTGATCAATACCTTGTCCATCAAGCCACGTTCAAAATGCTGGACATGCTGCGCCAGCAACTGGGCATTGAAGAAGCTCAGATCCCAGTCGAACTGGCAAACATTGGTAACACGGTTTCTTCAACGTTGCCGATTTTGATCAGCCAGCTTCGCGAGCAGAAACGACTTTCAACAGACCGCAAGAATATTCTGATCGGTTTCGGAGTCGGGCTTTCCTGGTCAGGATGCGTTTGGAAAGACGTCATTCAGCCAACCGCGTAATTCTCGAATACAAATTCATTCTTCTTACAAGATTCCATGCGAGTACTTTCCGGAATTCAGCCAACAGGCCGTCCGCACTGGGGCAACTGGTTCGGTGCCATTCAGCAATACATTGCGTTGCAGAACGAAGACGAGTCGTATTACTTCGTTGCGAACCTGCACGCGCTGACGACAATTCGCGATGGAGAACAGCTGTATCAGAATTCGTTGAACACGACGATGGACATGCTCGCGTTGGGACTGGATCCGGAGAAAGCGATCCTGTTCCTGCAGTCCGACGTGCCAGAAGTTTCCGAACTGTGCTGGATCCTGCTGTCGGGAACTCCGATGGGCGTTCTTGAGCGATGCGTTTCCTATAAAGACAAGATTGCCAAAGGGTTGCCAGTCGTAACAGGACTCTTCACGTATCCTGTTTTGCAGGCGGCTGATATTTTGGCCTACGATTCGAACATCGTCCCGGTTGGCGAAGATCAAAAGCAGCATATCGAACTCTGTCGTGACATTGCCAACGCGTTCAACCATCAGTATGGCGAGGTCTTTGTGGTTCCCGAACCACGCATTCTTGATCAGAGCGCCAAAGTGCCGGGAACCGACGGCGAGAAGATGTCCAAGAGCTATGGAAACTTTATTGAAGTCTTCGAGCCGGTCAAAGCGATGTCCAAAAAGATCATGAAGATCAAAATGGATTCGCGTCCCATGGAAGATCCCAAAGACCCAGAGACCTGTCATCTGTTCGATCTTTTCTCGCTGTTTGCAGACCAGGCTCAGATTGATGAAATGGCAGCGACCTATCGTCGCGGCGGGTTCGGCTATGGTGACGTCAAGAAAGCGCTGGCAACCGCCGCAGAGAATTACTTTGCCGAAGCGAGAGAACGCCGATCAGAATTGGAATCCGATCCTGATCGAATTCGTGATATCCTGAACGAAGGCGCCAAAAAAGCTCGTGCCAAGGCGAGTGAAGTTTTGCGTCGTGCCCAGGACGCCTGTGGACTCAAACCGCCAAAAAAATGAATAACGTCGTTGGAATTGGAACAGACATCATCGAGTGTTCGCGAATCGCGACCATGATCGAGAAGCATGATGCGCTATTTCTGGAACGCGTTTACACTGCCTGGGAAATCGACTATTGCTCCGGCCGCAAATCTTCGGTGCAACATTTCGCGGGACGTTGGGCGGCCAAGGAAGCGATTCTTAAATCGATGGGGACGGGTTGGGCCAAAGGCATTGCCTGGACAGACATTGAGATCACCAACGAGATGGGCGGCAAGCCTTCGGTCTCACTGCATGGTGCGGCTCGTGAGTGGTGTGACAAGCTGGGCATTGCCGATGTGCTGATCAGCATTTCGCATTGCAATTCGCATGCTACGGCGTTCGCGACCGCGGTCGGGCCAATTAGCAAGGATTAGGACATTGGATAATCCTGACCTGAACCCGTGGAAAGCTGGAAAGGTCAATGCGGTGCCACCGAAAACGTCCGGCGGTTGCGGTGGAGTCTATCTCCTGATCGCCGTGTTAATAATGGTCCTCGAAAACTTCTCGTACTCGTTGCTTACAGGCAGCAACCGAACTGGTCACTTTCCTGGCGACAAGGCGGCGTTTGCTTTATCATTGGTGGCCACGTGCGTGTCACTTTGCTTTTCCATTCGGGGAGCTTTCGTTTCGTCGGCGGCAATTCGAAATCCGGAGAAGGATCTTGCGGCGGCTTGCCTCTTCTTTCTTTCTAACTTTATCGTTTCATCAGTGCTTTTCGTGCTTGTCATGTCCTACTTGTTTTCACCCTTGGGGTAGATTCCTATGCGACTCCCAACTGCCATCGTTTTTCTGATCTGTCTCCTGTCCCTGGTCGACCTGACCGCAGCACAGGAGTTGTCAAAGTCAACTCCCGCAGGGACCCAGATTCCACTTTGGAAAAACGGAGCACCCGGATTTGAGGATCGCAAGGACGAACCCGAAGAAGCGAAGGACTGGTGGGTCAAGAATATTCACAACCCGTCGCTAACTGTTTTCCTGGCTCCGGAGGAAAAACGCACTGGAGCAGCCGTGGTGATCTGTCCCGGCGGTGGGCATCGATTGCTGGTTGCAGGCGCCGAAGGTAACGAAGCTGCGGCGTACTTTAACGAGCTTGGCGTGGATGCGTTTGTTTTGAAGTATCGCCTGGGACGCGAAGAAAATTCTCCGTACAGGATTGATGTCCACGCGAAGCAGGACGGACAACGAGCCATGCGTTGGGTGCGTCATCACGCTGACAAACTTTCGATCGATTCGGAACGGATTGGCATCGTTGGATTCAGTGCTGGCGGAGAAGTGGTTTCGATGGTGGCCTACGGTGAACACGAAGGCGACAGGAACGCAGCAGATAAAATTGACCAATCCAGCTGCAAACCGAACTTCCAGGTCATGATCTATGCTGGACCTCTCGGCATTCCCGAGACAATTCCAGCAGGTTCTGCGCCTGCGTTTCTGTTGGTCGCCAACGACGACGGAGCCGCAAAAGTAACGCTTGAACTGGCGATGAAACTACGCGAGGCCAAGGTGCCGATGGAAATCCACGTTTTCAGTCAGGGAGGACACGCCTTCAATATGGGCAATCGCTCTGAGTTAAGATCGATCAAACGTTGGCGTGATCGCATGGGAGATTGGCTGGCCGACAGTGGTTGGCTGAAGTAGGCCGCTCCAGGTACTGTTTGGTAAATGTGAGCGCCTTGCCGCTCACAATTCCTGCACAAACAGAACCTAGCTGAGGTTCTTTTCTTTACAGACGTTTTTGTACAGTTTGAGAATCTGAGGATCGGCGTTCTTGAGAGCCCGTTTACGCATCCAGCGACGTGCGTACAGGAAGACAAGAAACGAAAGAATGACACCCCAGGCAAGTGACGCACCGATCAACATTTTCTTGTCCTCATCAATGCTCAGCCCAAAATATTGCGGGCTCTTGCCAAAGAAATAAACCACCTTGGCCAACAAGTAGACGGCAAAGATTCCTCCTCCGGCGTAGACATAACCATTGATCGTTGTTTTCACATTTCGTTTTGCAATTGCCAGGTCTGGATCCGCAACCACGGCTGCTTTGAAGGCCAGTGCTGCATCTTTGAGTTTGCCCTGTCGTTGTAAGCAGACGCCCAGGTTGTTCAAGTCGCTTGGGTTATTGGGCTTCAGCGAGAGTGCCTGGCGGTACTGTTGTTCCGCAATTTTTGGTTTCCCTTTTTCCAAAAAGCAACTCCCCAATTCTGAAAACGCCGAATCGTCTCCGGGATTGAGTTCCAGTGCTTTGTTCAAATGCTCAATGGCGTCATCGAATCGTTTGGTTGCAGCAAGAGTTTTCCCAAGGACCAAATGCGAGTCGCTATGATCTGGACAGAGCTCAAGCAGACGCTCTGCATATCGAATTGATTCGTCGTACTGCTCCAGCAAACGAGTGACGATGACCAGCATTCGCAGTAGCCACGGTTCGTCAGGTTGTTTTTCCAGGCCGGTGAGACAGTGAGATTTTGCTTCTGGTAATTGAGCGAGACCAATACACGCGCGAGCAAGTGAGCCATAACCTTCGGCAGTTTCGGGAGACGAAGCAACCGCCTGAGCCGCAAGACTCTGCGCCGATTCGAAGCGGCCCATGTCATTGGCCGCTTCGGCTTTCCTGTAAAGTTCGAACGCGTGTTGATCCATTTATCCTCAGGGGAAACCCAGCTCGCTACGCCAGTTGCATGCCTTTTTCGTTGACCACAAACAGGTCCATAAAGTCACAGACTCGCATGCCGTTCAGTTTATCAGTGTCCGCGAACGATGCCACAATTTCCATCATTTGCTCCTTGGCGAACACGCCAGCCATGCTGTTGTTGAACTTCTGCTTCAAAACAGGAATGCCTTCGTCACGTCGCACACGGTGACCAATCGGATAGGAAACTTCTACGCGATCCGTTGATGTTCCATCTTTGAAGAACACCTGGATGCTATTGCCGATCGCTCGCTTTTCCAAATCGTAATACTCTTCGGTGAACGTTTCGTTCTCGCTAACGACCATTTTGTCACGAAGCGCGTCGATGCGAGGATCCTTTGCCGTGTCGTCGGTGTAGTGGTGTGCGGTCAATTCGCCGAAGATCATCCCAATGGCAACCATGTACTGCAAACAGTGATCGCGGTCGGCATAGTTGTCCAGCGGCCCCGTCTTGTCGATGATCCGAACGCCAGGCTCTTGCGTTTGCATTTCCACGCGTTCGATTTCGTCCAATCGATCGACAACACCAGGATGCAACGTCAAAGCACACTCGACCGCAGTCTGAGCATGAAACTCGGCCGGGAACGAAATCTTGAAGAGAATGTTCTCCATCACATAGCTGCCCAACGGTTTCGCAAGTGTGACAGGTTTGCCGCCAAAGAGCACATCGCTGAATCCCCACACGGGAGCAGAAAGCGCCGTCTCGTAGCCCATTTCACCCGTACCGGCGATCAACGCCAATCGAACCGCTCGGCTGGTTGCGTCTCCCGCGGCCCAACTTTTTCGCGAGCCGGTGTTGGGAGCATGTCGATAGGTCCGCAAAGCTCCGCCATCAATCCACGCATTGGAAATTGCGTTTGCAGTTTGCTCTTGCGTATTGCCCAGCATCCAACTGGCAACCGCTGTACTGGCGATGCGCACCAACAGGACGTGGTCAAGGCCCACCCGATTGAAGGAGTTGTCCAATGCGAGGATGCCCTGAATTTCATGAGCTTTGATCATGGCGGTCAGCACATCATGCATCGAGGTTTCATCTGCCTTGATGCCGGAGTTCCAGTCAGCGACAGCAAGAATGGCTCCAAGGTTGTCCGAGGGATGCCCCCACTCGGCAGCCAACCACGTATCGTTGAAGTCCAACCAACGAACCAGTGTGCCAATATCGAACGCAGCTTTGACGGGATCCAGATTCAGGTTGGTACCAGGAACGCGGCAACCGGCTTCCATGTTCGCACCGGGTACGATTGGTCCCAGCATCTTGACGCATTTCGGATGTTCCAGCGCGAGGAAACCGCAACCAAGGCTATCCATCAGACAATGTAGCGCCGTCTCATAGGCCAGCTCGCTATCGATAGTCGTGTTGTGAACGTAGTCTGCGATTTCTGTGATCAGCGAATCCATGATGGCCTTGGTCGGTAGGGTGTAAAAACAAAAAAAGGGCGGATGATAAGTCCGCCCTCAAGACAACTTCAATCGATTTTATAACGCGCCCAAAGCCGCATCGTAATCGGGCTCGTCCACAATTTCCGGAACGAGCTGAGTGTATTTGACTTTACCATCGGTTCCGATGATCACGACAGCACGGGAAAGGAGGCCTTGCAGAGGTCCATCAACGATCGAAACACCGTAATTCTTGCCGAACTCGCTGCAGCGAAACGCTGAAAGGTTGCTGATGTTTTCCAGAGACTCCGCTTCGCAGAATCGACCCTGGGCAAACGGCAGATCCTTGGAAACGTTAACGATGACCGTGTCGCCCGCTGCACTTGCTTTCTCGTTGAACGTCTTTGCGCTCAGGGCACAGGTTCCGGTATCGAGACTTGGGATCACGTTCAATACGACCTGTTTTCCAGCGAAATCAGCCAACGACTTTTCGCTAAGATCGCCGGCAACAAGTGTGAATGCTGGAGCGTCGCTTCCGACTGCGGGCAGGTCACCACAGGTGTTGCAGTCGTTGCCTTTAAGAGTAATTTTCGCCATCTAAATTTAATTCCTGAGTTTGTAAAACTTGATTAAGTGTATGCAGCTCCGAAGAGTTTATTCGCCTTCAATGTTGATTTCGAGCCCTCCACTACCGTCGAGTGGAATATCTTCCCCATCAACTTCAGCAGAGAGGGATTTCAATTCCCAGTCCTTGGAAAACGGACTACCCTCAACTTCAATTTTTGCCACGCCGGAACCATCGGGCCCTGAGACTGGAACATCGTAAACAACCGTGACTAGCTGCCCATTTTGACCCTGATTAAACCCAGTGAACGAGCCAACAGTGACCGGCTCTCCAACCGCTTCAGCCAGTTCTTCGGAGTTTTCCAAAGTGATGCGCGCTTCCAGGTAAGCTGAATTGGTGGTCATATTCTGGTAAGACACGTACGTCACGTAAGCAAAACCACCGATACACAGCACAGTCAACAATCCGAAGCAACCGATTCCACCAAGAATCCATTTCAAGGCACCACTGGATTTCTTTGGTGGCACATGCCCCATGGGAGGTGTATTTTGATTTGGATCAAAGCTCATTT
>CAYUNP010000026.1:0-30218 GCA_964446085.1 uncultured Pirellulaceae bacterium | reverse complement strand
TTTGGTGGCACATGCCCCATGGGAGGTGTATTTTGATTTGGATCAAAGCTCATTTTCATTCTTTCGTTAATTTGCAAGCGGCGACCGGCACGCAGAATTGTAACAAGCTCGCCAACAGTAAGGTAGCTGGCATCCTTGTGTTTGAACTGGTCAGAACTACCGTCACAAAACGCTTGTGTTTGCTGCAAAACGGACTGGAAACACGGATTAAGGCTTACCTGCTGTTAGGGCCGGTTTCTATAATGCGGTACTACTTCCAAACAAGCGGTCAAGTTTCAACTGAACACCGCAATCTCAAGTCGCGTTGAAGTGCGACACCATTTTTTGCCAAAAGAAATCCTCAATTGGCGACTCAACGAGGCCCAGATGCCGCTCAAATTTTCATCCATCCCGGAAGCTGTCGAAGCCATTGGCCGCGGCGAAGTCGTCATTGTTCTCGATGATGAGCATCGTGAAAACGAAGGGGACTATATCTGCGCCGCTGAACTGGCCACCGCGGAATCCATCAACCTGGTAATGAGTGGACGCGGCGACTTTTGTATGCCGATCCTTCCAGATACAGTTCGACGTTTAAAACTGATGCCATTGGTTGAGAACAACAATTCGAACAATCAAACGGCGTTTATGACTCCGCTGGATCACATCACCGCCCGCACCGGCATCACGGCTGAAGAAAGAGCACTCTGCGTGAAAGCGATCGCGGATCCGAGCAGCAAGCCCGATGACTTTCAGCGGCCAGGCCATGTTCACCTCCTGATGGCGAAGGAGGGAGGAGTGCTACGTCGCGCCGGGCACACCGAAGCCGCCGTCGATCTGGCGCGGATGGCAGGACTGCAGCCAGCTGGAGTGCTCTGCGAAATTTTGGATGACGATGGCGAAAGAGCAACTCGCGATCAATTGCTGCAAATCGCCAACGAAAAAAACCTGAAGATCATCACGATCGAAGATCTTATCGCCTACCGCCGCGTCAGCGAGAAACTTGTCTCACAAGTCGCTTCGGCGAAGCTTCCAACAAAGTATGGCGAGTTTCAAATCATTGCGTACCGCGTTCAGTATGAATCGCAGGAACCTGTCGCGATTGTGATGGGCGATCCCGCGAAACAGGCACAAGCCCCACTGGTACGGATGCATAGCAGTTGTTTCACTGGCGATTTGCTAACATCGCTGAGATGTGACTGCGGTGATCAGCTTGACATGGCGCTCTCGATGATTGCCCGTGAAGGCTACGGAGCACTTGTCTACCTGCCGCAGGAAGGTCGCGGCATTGGCCTCGCTGAGAAAATCAAAGCTTACAATTTGCAGGACGAAGGCATGGACACCGTCGAAGCCAACATGGCTCTCGGACACAAAGCTGACATGCGAGACTACGGGGTTGGAATTCAAATCCTGAAAGATCTTGGGATGAGCGAAGTTCGCTTGCTGACCAACAATCCAAAGAAGACCGAAGCGTTCAATCTTCGTGGCTTTGATCTGCGAGTCGTCGACCAGGTTCCCATCCTGCCACCGGTTAACGAGCACAACGAAAAATACCTCGCGACCAAACGCGACAAGATGGGACACGATCTCCCGATTGACTGAACGCATGAACGCTTCTGCTTCGAATCGATCGCTGTTTGAATCGCTGGATCACGATCTTGACGGAACCATTGAGTATGATTCGCTGACGCGAAAACTTTACTCGACGGATGCTTCTGTCTATCAACAGTTGCCTGCAGCGGTTGCGTTTCCAAAGTCCGATCATGACATCCAGCGTCTGGTTCAGTTTGCCAGCGAAAATGACACCAGCCTTATCCCGCGAACAGCGGGCACCTCGCTGGCAGGGCAAGTTGTGGGCAGCGGAATCATTGTCGACGTCGGCAAACACTTCACTGAGATTCTCAACATCGACATCGCAGGCCGCACCGTCACCGTGCAACCGGGCGTCGTTCGTGACGAGCTAAACCAGGAGCTTTTCCGACATGGGCTGATGTTTGGGCCTGAGACATCGACTTCGAATCGCGCCATGATTGGTGGAATGGTCGGCAACAATTCTTGCGGATCCAACTCCATTGTGTATGGAACGACGCGTGACCATACTCTCGAAGTGACCGGCTATCTAAGTGATGGCAGCCGGGTGACTTTTGGTCCGCTCTCGAAAGTCGAGTTTCAAAACAAGTGCCAACTGGAATCTCTCGAAGGTGAGATTTATCGTGCGATCGCCGAACTGTTCGAATCTGACTCAAATCGATCACGGGTGACAGAGCGATTCCCAAATGCGACCATTCATCGCCGCAACACCGGTTATGCAATTGATGCGTTGATACAGTGTGATGTTTTCGAACCGGGATCCAATCAGTCGTTCAACTTTTGTAAATTGATCGCCGGCTGTGAGGGCACGCTGTTCTTTGCGACTTCGATCAAGCTTCGGTTGCATGAATTGCCACCAAAAGAAAACGCTCTATTGTGCGTTCACTTCCAGTCTGTTGACGAGGCGCTTCGAGCGAACATCATCGCAATGAAGCATCCAGTTCACGCGTCCGAGTTAATCGATCAGTTGGTGCTTCAGGGTGCCGCTCGCAACATCAGCCAACGCGAGAACCTGAAGTTCGTCCAGGGTGAGCCAGGTGCAATCCTGGTCCTGTCACTTCGAGGCCAAACCCAAACCGAAGTCAGCCAACTTGCGTCAACCATCGAACAACAATTGGTTGAAGCAGGGCTTGGCTACGCGTTTCCTGTTCTTGTCGATGACGACATCAAACGGATTTGGGACCTCCGCAAAGCCGGATTGGGCGTGGTCGCCAATGTCATCGGTGATGCAAAACCGGTTGCCGTTATTGAAGACACCGCAGTCGCCATCGACGACTTGCCGGACTACATCCGTGACGTCGACCAAATCCTGTTGTCCAAATACAATTGCCAGTGCGTTTACTACGCTCATGCTGGCAGCGGTGAAATCCACATGCGCCCCGTCATCAATCTGAAGCAACCCGATGGCGTCCTGCAATTCCGTGAAATCGCAACGGACGTGGCGGCGATTGTTCGCAAGTACAACGGCTCACTCAGTGGTGAACACGGAGACGGCCGGGCTCGCAGTGAATTCATCGAATCGATGGTTGGCGAAGAATGCTACGACATGCTCCGCCGAGTCAAAACGGCTTTCGATCCAAAGAATGTTTTCAATCCTGGCAAAATTGTTGATCCTGAACCGATGGACAAGGCATTGCGGTTCGAGAATCGACCAGAGACGCGGGAGTTGGAAACCGTCTTCGATTTCGAAAACACTCAGGGCCTGCAACGCGCTGCCGAAATGTGCAGCGGATCAGGCGACTGTCGCAAGACGTCCAAAATTGGCGGAACGATGTGTCCCAGCTTCATGGCGACACGCGATGAGCGAGACTCAACACGCGCACGGGCGAACATTTTGCGGCACGTAATTGCTGGTTCAGGCGACGCTGCCAACCCTTTGGCCAACGAGGAAATTCGTGTCGCGATGGACCTGTGTTTGTCGTGCAAGGGTTGCAAAAGCGAATGCCCATCCAATGTTGATGTGGGAAAGATGAAAGCTGAATTCTTGCAGGCGTGGCAAGACAAACACGGCGTTTCACGTCGCACCAGGCTGATCGCAAACGTCGATCGACTGAATCGAACAGGTGCCAGGTTTCGTTGGCTTTCGAACTTCATGGTAACCAACCGCGCTTCCAGTTGGATACTAAAGAAGGCCGCTGGATTCTCGACGAAACGCAGCTTGCCAGGTTTTTCGAAGCAGAGCATCGAAGACTGGTTTCGCGATCACACACCTCACGCCAACGCTGGCGGCAAGGGCAGGGTGCTGTTCTTCTGCGACGAGTTCACCAATTTCAATGAAGCAGAAGTTGGAATCGCGGCGATCGAAGTACTGGAACAACTTGGCTGGTCAGTCGAAATACCTGACCATCTCGAAAGTGGCCGAGCATCACTTTCGAAAGGGCTACTCAGAGATGCACAGAAACTTGCCGCTGCGAATGTGAATAAGCTGGCTCCTTTGGTGTCAGCGGATTGCCCACTGATCAGTGTTGAACCGTCGGCGATCCTCTCGTTTCGTGACGAGTACATCGATCTATTGCGAGGTGAAGAAAAAGAAACGGCGAAGCAACTTGCTAAACACTGTTTGACCTTTGAAGAATTCATTGCACGCGAAGTTGAGTCTGGCAGTATCGACTCAAGTCAGTTCAAGCGAAACGAGAAGACGATACGCCTTCACGGGCACTGCCACGAAAAGTCCTTGATTGGTCTCGTGCCAGCGATTCGCACCTTGCAACTGCCTGAGAATTATCGCGTACGGCTGATCCCATCCGGTTGCTGCGGGATGGCAGGTTCCTTTGGCTACGAAGCAGAGCACTTCGAAGTCTCGATGAAGATTGGCGAACTGGTCCTGTTTCCGACGGTGCGAAATGAGCCTGCGGAAAACCTGGTGGTTGCTACCGGCACAAGTTGCCGTCATCAGATCAAGGACGGAACCGGGAGAGTCGCATTGCATCCGGCCCAGGTGCTGCGGGATGCGCTGCACTGACCACGACATTGCATCGTGACTGCGGCGTCTCACTCGTCTCGCCGCAGTTCTGCACTAAAAAACCGCGGCTCAACAACTCTACGACTTTGACGATTGTAACAATCATTGCGATTGATCTTGTGCCGACAGTTGTAGCGAAAGTCTCGCTCGATTGGATCGGAATCAGGATGCCTGTTTTATGCGTCGATACCGTTAACCAATCATACGGATTTTTCTGGCCAAGGATTTCGCGGCATGTTGAGTCGTTCACCAATTCCAATTGCACTCGTCGTGTTGACGTGCTTGACGGTATGTGGATGCACCTCCAGAAGCCAGAAAGTCATCCTCAGAGAGCAGATTTCTCCGACTGCTGAACTTGTCACACGCTCAGGATTCCCTGAAGCCAGCATCATTCCGCAACAAGCTTTGGTTGATTTCTCATCAAGGCCGCGAAGCTCTGAAACAGAGTTGCCAGAGCAATGGCTAAGATTGAGCCTTGATGAAACGATTGCACTTTCGCTGCAGAATGCTCCCATCCTTCGCAGCCTCAATGCGCAAGTCACGCAGTCGCCACAGTCTGTCACAAGCTCTTTCGACACGGCAATTCAGAGATTCGACCCCAACTTTGGAACCCATGCCGCGCTGGCCCAATTCGATTCGAACCTGACGGCGTCACTGAACCACGCCAACAACGATGACGTTTTCAACAACTCGATCCTTGGCGGCGGTGCAACCGAAGTGGTACAGGACCTGCTTCAAGGCTCACTGGGCGTGAACAGAACGCTGTGGACGGGAACCCAACTCTCGCTCGACGGCAGCATTACCCACGACAACAATGACAATCCCGCCAGTATTTTCCCGTCATCGTATCGGGCATTTTGGCAGGCTCAGTTGCAGCAGCCACTACTCCAGGGGCGCGGAGTCGCGTTTAACCGGATCGCCGGCCCCAATGCGTCGACGGGCTTTTTGGGAACGTCGGGGTATTTGATTAGCCGAATCAACACTGACATCTCAGTCGATGATTTTGAAAGAGGCGTCGTCACGCATATCGACGAAGTGATCAACGCCTATTGGGATCTCTACTTTGCGATCAAGAATTTCCAAACTTCCAAAACGGCGAGGGATAGCTCACAGGAAACATGGAACATTGTTAAAGCACGTTTTGATAATGATCTTCCCGGCGGTGAAGCCGATGCTGAAGCTCAGGCGCGCGAACAGTACTTCCAGTTTGAAGAACAGATGTTCGCGGCACTCAATGGGGATGCCCGACTGGGAATCCTTGGCGTTTATCAAACTGAGGCCAACTTGCGGCGGCTCATTGGAATGCCTCAATCGGATGACAGGTTGGTGTGGCCAAACGATGAACCGGCAACTGTTGAAACTGCGTACGACTGGGATTCTCTTTCCAACCATGCGATTACGAATCGAGTCGAGGTTCGCCAACAAAACCGTCGAGTGCGGCAACGGGAATTCGAATTATTGGCTTCAAGAAACTTTTTGCTGCCGCGACTCGACGCGATTGCGACGTTCCGCAACACAGGATTTGGAGATCAGCTTACTGGTGGTGACACCCGCTTTTCGAGTGCAGCCAACGACCTGTTTTCGGGAGACCATAACGAATGGGAGTTGGGTGTCCAGCTGGATGTTCCCGTTGGATTCAGGCAAGCTCACGCGGGAGTACGCAACAGCGAACTGGAATTGATGCGGGAAAGAGCAATTCTGGCCGAGACGCAACAACAGATTTTGCATGAACTCGGAACTTCGCTTCGCCAAACTCATCAGGCAGCGAAGTCTGCGAAGCTAAATTTCAACCGCGTCAAAGCCGCTCGTGATGCATGGCAGTCCCGCGTTGCCGCGTACGAAGCCGATGCTGCCACCGTTGACCTGGTTCTGGATTCCGTTCAGCGTCTGGCAGATGCAGAAAGTCGTTTCGAACGCTCGCAGGCGAACTTTCAAATTTCAAATGCGGCGATCAAACGTGATGCAGGAAACCTGCTTCAGGAGTTTGGGATCTTTCTTGATCGATCTCAACTCGAACTCGGATCGTCGGCTTTGGTGGCAAACCTGGATGGGGGCCCGGTCTCACCGGAACTCCCCACGCAAATTCCTGATCAGATCATTGACCTTCAGAATTAACTTCTCCGCCGTTTCGCGTTGCCAGCGACCGCCAGGCGACCAAATCAATATTGTCGTTAACGAAACGGGTTGAGCCATCCGCATTGGTCACATTGACACCACCGGCATGAAAACTGCGGGCGGTGATTGCGGCAAATGTCGGTATGGGATCATCTGCTCCGTCACGTCCCTCCTGATGGCTGGTCCAGTCGACATCAAGAGTAATGACACCGTCCGTTAATGGGACCAACGTGTTGGGCGTGAATACCGCTGTGAAGCTGGAGTGATGTGCCCGTCCGTCGACCCATTCAGTATGTCCAGTCTGTCGAATCGTGTCGACTTCTCCCCGCCCATCATTTGGCAGCCCGGCAATTTCAGCCGGATTTGATGGTGGATCCATCGGAGCAGAATCGCCATTTCGAAAGTAAGGTGTGTAGGCTTTCGCTTCCGAGAACAGCATTGTGTTGCTTGATCCATCAGAGATCTGAGCAAAGCTTGTCATTTTGTCGACTTGCAACGATCCGTTTCCAGTTTGACCACCCGCTGTTCCACCATAGACGAACCAGACGCCTGCGTTGGCAACGTAGTTCAACGGATAGTTCTCTGGTTCACCAGCACTATCCAAACGAACCTCGTCGCGAATTTCCGAAGGGCACAGGTAGGTTGGAATTCTGAGCGACGCCAGATCCACCAATTGACCGCCAACTTCGATGTCTCCGACCGCCCGATAGCTAATCGAAAAATCAATGTTCGAAGATACGTTTGCTTGCTCAATGTAAGGCAATAGTTGCCCTTGAACCGACCAGCCAGCGGCCTCGGTTCCCTGAGTTGGCTGCAACCACGACGGAGGAAAACCACCGAAGGCAGACTCATAGTTAAGCGCTGCCAAACCAATTTGGCGGCAGTTGTTGGCACAGGCGATTCGCCGTGCTGCTTCGCGTACGGATTGTACCGCTGGCAACAACATGCCAATCAAAATCCCGATGATCGCGATCACGACCAACAATTCGACAAGCGTAAATGCGCGACGACGGCGATCCATCGATTGGCGCATACCATGCGCGCAAAAATTTCCAATGACCATTAAAATGGTTCCTCAAAGAATGGAACAACCACATGTGATTCAATTTGAATCTGTTGTGGCTTTCCGAGCGTGGCTGGCTATGAGGAGAAGAAAGGCAATGCCTGTCGAACCGGTGGCTTGCTGCGTCGTCGGAAAAAACGTACAGTAAGTTAAGCCGACATGGTACTTGCAGTTACTGCAGCAAACAACCGTGAATGAAGCCTTTCAAAAAATTTCATTCGATGAAGCATCGATGCCTAACGACGACCCGCAGAACGAATCCAACAACGGCGACGATGAGCCAGATTTTTCCGGGCAATCAGCCGGCGATATGGCAGATCGTATGCCCAAGATTATCCCCTTCGAGCAACTTGCCCGATGCGGCGAAGAAATCTGGATTGAGTGTAGCGGTCAGATTTATCGGCTGCGGCGGACGCGACAAGGCAAATTAATTCTGACCAAGTAACCGTTGGATGTCTTACTTTGCTGGAGAAAGAACGGGCAATTCGTTCCTGGCATACCTGCTGCCACCGTTCTTTGATGCCCAAATCTTCGGCATTTCCGCGACAACACGACGAGCGCCCGGATAATCACGGGCTGATGACTGCATGACGAAACCGAGGCGATTAACCGGGGTTTAAGATACAATGCCGGAAAATCACCAGGGTAATTCCATGAACAGATCAATCAAAGTCTCACTGTGCGTTTTTGCTTTTTTGGCAATCACCAGTGTCTGCGGTTTTGCGGATGCACAAGATAAAAAGAAACCATCCTTCAACGTCAAGAATTTTCTTAAGCGGCTGGACTCAAACCAAAATGGCCGCGTCGATCCTGGCGAAATCAAGGACGATCGCACGCGAGAGTTTTTGAGAAAGGCGGGTGTTGATCCTTCAAAGCCAATCAACATCTCCAAGTTCTCAACCAGCATCAAGAAAAAGCGCAAAGAACGTGGCTCGTCGGTTCAGATGACCGAGGGGTTTGCGGTCGACAGTGAAGATCGGGACGAAGTCGAAAACTCACCCGGGTTTGCTGTTGGTGATGACGAACGGCAACCCGTCACACGAACCAAAACTCCCAAGTTCAGCGAGAAGGCAAAACAGACTCTGGAGTGGACACTCAATCGCTACGACAAGAACAAGAATGGGAAGATTGACGCGAATGAAATCAAGGAAGGGCGTTGGGCTGATCCACCGATTCTCTCTAGCGACACCAACAAAGATGGAGTCCTGAACTCCACTGAACTTCTTGTCCGTTATCAAAAACGTGAAGACGAAAAGGAAAAGAGAAGCCAGAGTCGCTCCAAAAAGCGTGACTCACGCGACTCACGCCGCAATCGTGATGGCAATCGGGATCGCAATCGAGACTCAAGTACTGGAGCTGAAAAACCTGGCAACCGCACCGGCAACCAGGATGTGCGTAAAGGATACGAGAACTATGTGAATGGTCTGTTCAAGAGATACGACAAGAACGGGGACGGTTCGTTGGACGAGTCGGAAGTCGAGGCCATGCGGCGGAAACCCAAGGCCAATACTGACGCCAATAAAGACGGCAAAATTTCCAACGAGGAATTATTGAATTCCTATCTCGAGTCCACAGGTCAGGCGGGCAGCAAAGAGAGCAAGAAGGTTGGCGTTTCGAAAGGGCGATCTGGAGCATTCAGCAAGAACCGTTCTGGCTCTTCAAATCCTGGGAATCGTCCTCCGCTTACAAGCAAGGACAAAAACAAAAACGGACAGATTGAAATGTCAGAGTTCACAGACAAGTGGACCACTGACTCGGTCAAAGAGTTTTATAGCAAAGACAAGAACAAAGACGGAATCATCACAGCGGCCGAATGGAACGCGAAATAAAAAATGGTACCGGGCGGGCTTACAGGCTGTGTCTGCATGCGTCAGACCAGTAGTTCGCGGTTCGTCAACTGAGGTCACTGGTCTAGCAGGTCGACAGGCCACTAGTTTTCCTGGCTTTCTTGTTTGGCCAGGCATTGGTAAAATCTTCCGTAGCTCCTACATCGCCCGCTCATTCAGGGCGATGTCTTAAAGACGTTCCGTTTCGCCACGCAGGCTCTCTGTGAATCAGCCCGAAATGCCATTCGGCCTCTCTGAAGGGGTGCAATTCTCCAACACGTTAATTCCCTGGGGAGTGCCGTTTGCTGAAATAACCCAGTACGGCAATCCAGACGCTAAACAACATATCAATAGCATCGGCTTCACGTGGCCCGACGTCACGTTCCTGGATCTTTCTGGTGACGCCAAAGCTTCCCTTTGGCTCATTGGCCCCTCGAACCCACACGCGGCTCGTGACTCGTATCACTTGCACTTGTCCGATTTCCACCTTGTGTTCTTCCACGTCAATCCAATCCCAATCTTCGATCCCGAAAATGGCCTGCGCAAAGTCTTTGCGCACATGAAAGCCCATTTTGGTCCTGCAACGTTTTGCTACCCGGAGTACGAGAAATCTTTGCCTTCATTCTTCTGGGAAATTGGTGATTTCCGCTTGTCGTGCGGGCTTCGGTGCGGGGGAGATCGCGTTGGCATCACCATTAAGCACTACACTCCTGAGCATCGCATAGAGTTGGCTACATTTGACCCTCCCAATCGGGGTGCCCGGTCGGACTTCGTGAAATGGAACGAAATCTGGTAGTTCAACGTCCCACCTCACGCGATTCGGCGGACTCTCCAGGATATGTTGCCGAGTTCTCTGGCGGCGTACCAAAAATCCGGATGGCCAGTCGCGTGCTGCTGACAGCTCGGAGAGCCCAGCAACAATGTCGCTCGGCTCTCCGAGCCGATAGCGAGCGCTACACTGAGTTCGTCAAAGCTGAGTTCATTGGTAGTCGGAGTCGCCAGACTTCAGACATTCTGAGCAAGTTCTCGACCCACTAGCGGCAGGAAAGGCTCCAGGCGTCAACAGAATCAGGAGCTTCAAAGGCTTTTACCAACAACAAGTCCTCGCCAGGCGCCAACTCATGAGGACAAATGGTAGTGGAGAATATGCAACGATGTCCCATTTGTCGAAGCGGCAAACGCCACGATAGAGCGTAGAAGATAACAGGCAGCATACCGATGGAGAACCAAACGATGTCGAGCCAGTCTGTGTTGGGAAAAATGTACCGCTGGATCGTCCCTGCGAAAGCGCACGCAAGGACGAACAGGACGAGACAGATCAACACGTCAAGCAATGATGGCAAATTTCTCGAGCAGCAGTATTCATCGGCTATTTGTCGTTTCGACCTTGCTGCGGAGGCAGGTCGTTGAAGTTGGGAGCACCTGTTGTTGGATATCGCTACCGCTCACAACTTCTTTGTCAGCTCCTGTGGCTGGATGAATCTTTGCATCCATTTGCGACGCTGTTCGGGCGTCACTTCAAAAAGCGCCGGATACTGACTCATCAAGTCCCTGGCGTTTTGTACAGAATCTTCATTTCCTTCACCGATGGCTGGATCAAGGAGTTCCTGAAGCGTAACGAAAAACTTGGCTAATTCCTCTGTTGAACCAGTGGAGCCAAATCGCCAGAGCCTGGCCGTTCCACCGAATGAAGAAGCAAGTAACTGCGTTCCGTCAGGGGAAAAGTGCACTCGACGCACGTCAGAATCCAGCTTCAATGGAGGAGCCAACAGACGCCCATCCTCCGGACTCCAAACCACAACGGCCCCCGAACCTTTTTCTTTTGTCTTTCGAATCCCACCGGAAGAAGCGATATACCCTTTTTCTGGATGCACCGAAGAATATCGATGTGACACCAGAGAAGGGTGTCTGAACCGTCGCGTTTCACGAAAGCCACCTCCGTCGTCTTCCCAAATTGTGGTTGCTCCGGAGAAATCGCTTGCCATAAAAGAGTTGTTCCCGTTGAAAGCGACATCCACTGCTTCACCTTCAACATCAAACGAGGCAACCAATGACGCATCCTGAACATTCCAGACCGTAACTTTTTTGTCTGTGCTGCTGACGACAATCAATTTCCCGTTGGGGGAAAAACTACAGTCCAACACTGCCTGTGGACATTCAATCGTTTCGAAAGGCTTACCATCACTTGCATTCCAAATCCTGACGAATCCGTCAAATGCTGCCGTCGCCAACAACCGGCCAGAACTCTCAAATTCGATTTGAAAAATTCTGCTCTGATGCTTGACCGAAAAATTTGGCACCGCTTCGGCATTTTCGTCACTTGAGACGTTCCAACTGACACAAGTGCCGTCGTTGCATCCGGTTACAAGTTTCTTGCCATCAGGACTAAACGCAAGTTCGAAAACTTCACTTTCATGTGGAAGCGAAATCCCGAACTGTTCACCAGTATTTGCGTTCCAGATTCGAGCTTGCTTGTCAAAGCTTGCGGTCGCAAAAAGTTGGCCATCCGGGCTCAAGTCGCATGCACTGATCACGGCATCGTGAACCATCACTTTTCCGACAGGTTTTCCGGTAGTCGAATCAAAAATGCGTGAGTTACCATCATCGCAAATCGTGTAACATCGCTGTCCGTCAGGTGAAAACAGGCAATCCTGCACAGCATCCTCCTGACTGAAATCGACAAAGTTTGGCAGTGAACTGCTCAGGTCCCAAACCAGGATTGAATCCACTCCTTCGATAGCAACATGAGTCTGGTTTTCATTGAATACAAATTGGGGAGTTTTCTGCGACGCGGTCAATTTGCTTGCAACTTCTTGCAACCTGTCTTTTGTAAAAAACTGGACGGTGCCCGATTGGACGTTCATTGCAAAGAGTGAATTATCCTCGTTCACCCTGCTCAATCGCATAGGTCGGGAATCGAGATACGACGTTTTCTCAAAATCACCCGTAGCGATATCCGTATATTCGAGTTGACGATCACGAGACAGGAAGACGATTTGGTTTTCATCCTCGGAAAACCAGAATTGGCGATTCTCAAATGTAAACTCAATCGCTTTTCCGATTCTCTCGCCCGTCCCAGAAGCCCAAACATTAACATTCTTTTTTGATTGAACCGTAACGATCCGGGTTCCTGAAGGTGAAATTCGGACTAACGGTTCAGAATCAAACTCCTTAACCCAGATTTTTTCGCCCTTGGTGGCATCGACCATCTCGATTCGGTGACTGACTGGATTTTCTGCATCTGGACCAACACGAATCAGCAATTTTTCAGAATCACCCGCAAACATGATTCGCTCAAGCCGCGCTTTGAATTCGAGTTCATGGAGCAGATTTCCCGTTCGAGCATCGATCATCTTGACGCGCCGATCCCGACCGAACGTGGCAATCATCTGGCCATCCTGCCCGACTGTGATTGCACTGAGAATTTTCCCATGCTCGATTCGTTGAACCAGAACATTCTTTTCCATATCCCAAATCTCAGCCCGATTGAGCGCAGATCGAAACACGATAAATTTACCCGAAAGCAAAAATTCAAGCTGGTAGACGGGGAATGAATCCAGTGTGTCAGCTTCGAAAATTGCGTTCCCGGATTCCAAATCGAAAACACTGACATGACCGTCAATGGAACCCGTGGCGAGGCGACGACCGTCGTCCGAGATTTCAAGCCGCTGCAGTCGCGAGTTGATCGGAAAAACGCCTCTCAACCTGGGCGTTCGCTCGTAGAGATTCCTTAAACGATCGTGGTCAACTTCCCGGTCCTTGATCGACAATGACTTCGAAAGCCAGTAGCCTGCTTCGATCAGTCGATTATCGTCAACCGCTCTACTGGCATTGGTCTGATAGATTTGATGTAGGCGCGAGTCGCTTTCTTCTCTTCGGTTGGTTGCTTCAACTGCTTTTTTACTGGCGAAGCGTCTCAAGTTTGCTTCGAGGTTTGCCTTGTAGGCGGCGAAGCCCATTCCAAACATCAACAGCATCAAAATTGAGGCGCACAATGAAGCAACCACTGGATTCCTGCGGCACCACTTCCAAAAAACTGCCATCGAGCCAACAGGCCGGGAATGAATCGGTTTGTTCTGCAACCAGCGATTTAACTCCGCACCCATTTTCTCGGCCGACTCAAACCGTTCGCCCGGAGACTTGTTCATCGCTTTGAGCGTGATGGTTTCCAGGTCACGCGGCACATTATCATTGAGTTTGCGCAGACTCTTTGGATCTTCATGCAACACCTGATGCAGGAGCATCCTTTTTGTTCCCGTGAACGGAAGTTCGCGAGTAAGCATCTGATACAAAATAACGCCCATCGAATACACATCGCTACGAGCATCAACCTTGTTTTGCTCGCCAGCGGCCTGTTCTGGTGGCATGTAAGCAGGCGTTCCCAAAACCATTCCCTCGACGGTCATGGTAATCTCGGCATCGTCACGTCTTGCCAGGCCAAAATCCGAGACAAAAGTATTTTGTTCCTGATCGACAAGAATGTTACTCGGCTTCAAATCGCGGTGAATCACGCCGTTCTGGTGCGCAAAATGTACCGCGTCACAAATTTGCACCATCAGCGTCGCAATTTCGCGGAATGTCAACAGACCACGTTTGACCAAATCCCTCAACGTCACACCGTCAATGAATTCGCTAACAATATGCGGCA
The DNA here is from genome assembly GCA_964446085.1 of uncultured Pirellulaceae bacterium. GTDB lineage: Bacteria > Planctomycetota > Planctomycetia > Pirellulales > Pirellulaceae > Mariniblastus. Next base: position 16,038 of record CAYUNP010000026.1, on the reverse strand, counting down.
CCGTATTGTCCTGAGAGACTTCATAAACAGGAACGATTTTCGGGTGGCGTAGCTTGGCCGCACTTTGAGCTTCTCGAAAGAAACGAACCTCTTCATTGGACGATTGAAAGTAACCCTGACGTGGAACCTTGACAGCAACCATTCGACGTAGCGTTGGGTCATTAGCCAGATAGACGGCTCCAAAAGTACCTTCTCCAAGAAGTCGAACAACTTGAAAACGCCCAATGCTGACCGGAATTTCAACCAACTTGTCCGCTGCGGAGTCTCCATCAACGCCAGAAACCACACTTCCACAGCTTCCGCACTTCGTTTCCTTATCGGCTTTTCCCGCAAGCTGAACCACGTTTCCGCAGTGAGGACAGCAAAGCCTTCGGGAGAAATCGTGATGCGTAAATGGCGAAGTACGCATCGCAAAAGATCCAGAATCAGAAACCGATTCTCCGGCATCAATCGTGGCCGCAGATTCGTCAACACTCGTTGACTGCACGACACGAAAGACCGCCTCAAGTAGATTGAGGCGGTTCTCCAGATCCGGCGCAAGTTCGAGGTTGCTCGCAACGATATCCTGCACGTCAGGATTTCCTCCGTTGCGAAGCTGACGCAGAAAGTCATCACAGATCTCTTCGATCCTTTGATAGTCCCCGTCAGATGTCTCGTTGCTATCGGACATGATTCAATTTATCTTCTTTGCACATTCTAACTTGAAATTGCCGCCGCCACTGTCGACACATTCTGGACGTACTCCCAAGGGGCAGGACGCCTGAAGCAGGTCGCCACCACAAAACACGACCCAAGTCACTTCCAGTTGCAGTTTTGCATCTGCCTTGGCCGTATCAATCGCAATATCTTCACCGCCGCGATCTACATACTTTGCAGCGCAATCGCAAACCTGGTAATTGAATTCCCAACTGGCCCCGTCTTTGAGTTCTTTTCTATGGACCATAATCGATGCTGAAGCATCTTTCACAAGCCAAAACGAAACGGCCGCATTCCGCTCGGAATATACAGCCAATTCTGCTGCCGTTAGCTCATCTACAACTCTGATCGCACCCGAATCGCCTTCATCCAGAACTGCAATGCCACGACCTTTTGCTTTTGGTTTAATCGCTACTGCACAAACGTGTTCCATAATATTCAACTCCAGTTTAAGAAAGTAAAAAACTACTCGAAATACCGTTTAACTTCAGCAAGTGCCTTCTCATATCTGTAGCGCACCTGATCAAAAGTTATCCCCATCTGTTCCGATATTTCTGCGAGCGTCAGTCCTTCAACACGTCGTGTTAAAATTTCCTGCTGCGTTTCATCCAGCCGTTCACGGATCACGTCTTGCAGTCGTCCGAATTCTTCCTTGTTGGAAAAAATTGAACTGGCAGTTTTCGCCGGGTCCTGCAATTCGTTGTACCGTTGACTGGAGCCATCAATCGTCTCCATTCCAGTCTCAGGGAATCGCTTTTTTGCGTTTCGCCGTCGCTGGAGGTTACTCAAAAAATTCCTTGTCGTGACGCGAATCCACTGCTCAAAAACGGACACCGGATCATCTTCGTCAACGCCACGAAATTGCCCGATCTGCGCCAGAACATGGATCAGTACTTCCTGACTCAAATCGGAGTGACTCCAATCAGGATGCTGTGACAGTCCATACTTGAAAGACTCCTGCTGAATCACCTCTGAGAATTCATGAACCAACAACTCGATGGAATCGGGACATCCCTTTTGCGCATTTCGAATCATTGCTCTTGGATCTGACAACATAAGGAGCAATCTTATCTTCGCTATAAAGAAAGACACGAAGTAGACGGGACGATGGGGCGATTTTAGATATTAATTGGCAAATTTTTGATAACAAAGACCATGATCCAGCCACTGTCTGAATCGCATACGGGACGTTAGGGCCACCAGCGCCGTTATCTAAAACTGGTCCAGAAGTTCGGTGACAGAATCAGCGACCAATCGGTAGCTTTCTTTTGTATAGCCGCCGCTAAGCACCATCACCGTTGGGATGCCGCGTTTGCGCAGCTCACTGACGACGAACAGGTCCCGTTTCAGAATTGCTTTTGCAGAAATGTTCAAAAAGCCGAGCGGATCACCAGCGAAGACATCCGTTCCGGCGTTGTAAAACGCAATGCCAACTTCGGATTTCGAAACTGAATCCAGAAAGCCAGGCAACTTCGTTTCAAGTTGCCGCATGTATTCGGTGTCGGTGCAAGAACTGTCGATCGGAATTTCGCAATCGATTCGTTGTCGGGCCTGCGGATCGGCAGGGTAAATTTGGCTATTAAAAATGTCGAACACGAATGCTCGTCGATCGTCCATAAAAGTTCGACAAACTCCGTTGCCCTGATGGGCGTCGGTGTCGATGTACACTACTCGGGCATCTTTCGAGATTCGTCCTTGTTCGCGCAGGTCAGCAACTGCCACACCGACATCGGCGTAAATCGAAAATCCTTCGCCGCGACCAGGCGAAGCGTGATGGTAGCCGCCGCTGAGATTGATTGCCAAACCGAATTCAACGGACTCTTCTGCAGCCACGATCGTGCCTTTGGTCGCCCACCGCATTGCCCGCAACACGTGCCAGTCGAGCATCCAACCGGGAAGGCGTTGAAGCTGTGGAAGTTCCAGAGCTCTTGCGACGTAAGCTGATTTCTTGAGCTTCAACAGATACTCGCCAGAATGGACTCGCAGCAACTCCTGCCAGTTCGCTTGTCGCCTCGGTCGAACATGCATTTCGGCAAGACGTTTTCCGAACCGCTCGCGCAGCAGTTTCCAGGCGCGTCCATACTTCCGCGAATCGAAAGGATGCAGTTTCTCGAGTCCATAGAACCCGATGTTGTACCTCGGTGAGTAGATGAGTCGGGGCATGATTTGGGCTCGAAGCAAATTGTCTGGAGAGGATTGCTTTTCTGGACACCAAAACCAATGACAGGTTCAACTGCTTCAGCTTCAGCTTCATCTTCATCTTCCTGCAATATCAATGGACGGCGCGAAGCGGCCTATCGACACGTTGATCGTTCACGGATGTTGCCTGCCAGAGTGAATATTATGGCCCACGATGATCCAATATAGAGATAGTTTGTCATCCTTGAACTATCGCCGGAAATCGAAGGAACAGTTTATCGAAGCCGCAAAACCCGTAGTTTGCCCGTGGAATTGCGACTGTTGAAGCACCGTTTCTCAAGAATCCAGATTTGCAGACCCCAAATCCACAGTTATCCTTTGGTTTAAGCAATCTGCGTGCGATATTTGAGTTTGAGAACTGTTCCCGGTACGGAAATGAAGCAGCAAAAAAATTCCGCCTTCACCCTCGTTGAGCTTCTGGTGGTCATTGCGATCATCGGAATTCTGGTCGGAATGCTGTTGCCCGCCGTCCAAAGCGTGCGCGAAGCGGCTCGAAGAACGGCGTGCTTGAACAATCTTCGCCAAATTGGAATGGCAACGATTTTGTTTCACGATGCCAATGGCGCGTTCCCACCAGCAAGAACCACAACACCCGGTCCCCGGCTTTCCATTTCTTTTCGCAACGGGCCCGACTCATGGTTCGTGCGGATCCTGCCCTTCATGGAGCAAAACAACCTCTTTAAAGAATGGGACCTTTCGGACGTTTACAGAAACCAGTCAGAAGCAGCAACTTCGACACCCGTGAGCACTTTTCTTTGCCCCTCCCGCCACACAATCGACGATGCAATTGCTCCTGATGCGAGGCTGTTCTCCGGGGGTGGCGGAGGCTGAGGCTGAGGTACCACTCTTAGCGTCGTCGTTGGCGGTGCAGTTGGTGATTACGGTGGTAATCACGGAGATCCTTCCCCGGGTGCGAATGGATTGGATACAGATTTTTTTAATGCAGGAAACGGCACGGGAGTCATCAATACCAGTAGCCCAATACTGATTCCTGAAAGAAACCATTTGCTCACTGGCAGATGGAACGAAAAAACCAGCTACTCACATTTGATAGACGGAAGTAGCAACACATTTCTGGCAGGTGAACTGCACATTCCGAAAGGCGAATTGAACAAGTCGCCCTACAACGCTCCCATGTTCAATGGAGACGTGCTTGATGGACATTCGCGACTTGGTGGTCCCGGTGTTCCAATTTTGACGCGAGACGATCCTCCAACAGGAACACTGCTTGGCTTCGGAAGCGTTCACCCTGGAACTTGCAATTTCGTGCGTGCAGACGGCAGCACCGGCGCAGTCAGCAATGATCTCGACACGATTGTCCTTGCCAACCTCTGCCATCGCGCTGACGGAGAAGTTATCGGTGAAGTTCAATAGAACTGACAAACGACACTGCATTGCGGCGATGTTGCTTCTTTCGCTGATCGTTGTTGCGGGCTGCGGTTATGGCGGACGCCCACATCATGTCGTCCGTGGCACCGTAAAGTTCAACAAGGACGATTCGGTTGCGAGATTTGGCACGATTGAGTTTCGCTCTGAGTCCGAGCCGATTGTTACCGCGCGATCCACCATCAACAAAGACGGGACTTTCTCGTTGAGAACGGGAGACCGAAAGGGCGCCGTTGCTGGTTGGCACACCGTCGTCATCATGCAATCACTTCGAAGCGATGGCGGGGCCGTCAAACACGACCACGGCCTGGAAGCTGCCGCAAAGTATCGCGACCATCGCACGTCCGACCTTCGAATTGAAGTGACAGAAAAATCTGGCGAAGAAGATCTGGTCCTGAAGATCGACAATTTGGCCAAATAGCGGCCTATCTGCGGCAGGTTCACGCGAACCCGCATGGGCGTTTTTTGCTCATCGAGCTATATTGCCCCGTTTCAACATCTAACATCTTTTGGGCGAGTCCTGCTCTCTGATGAACAATACAAGCAAGAATCGCATGAGTGAATTGACCGCGGTTGTTCACTCGCTTGCGCCTCCTGCCTGCACTTGTCGCAAATCACCTACTCGAACGTCATGTATCGCTCGATGAAATTTCCTGGCAGGCGAAGGATCGATCCTTCGTTTGGGCATCGGGTTATGATTCGCATTTCAGATTGTCTTGCCCACAACAGATCACGGACAGAACTTACTGATGAACGACATTTTTTCCGAACTCCAATGGCGGGGCCTGATTCACCAAACCACCGCCGATGACGCGCTTCCGAAATGGCTCAACGAGAAGTCACGAACGCTCTACGCCGGTTTTGACCCAACAGCAGACAGCTTGCATGTTGGCAGCTTGCTGCCATTGATGATGCTGCGTCGGTTTCAGAAAGCTGGCCATCGCCCAATCGCGATCGTCGGTGGCGCGACGGGAATGATTGGTGACCCCAGCGGAAAAAGTGCCGAGCGAAATCTGCTTTCGGAAGAACAATTGGCGGCCAACATCGCGGGCATCGAAGTCCAGATGCGACATTTGCTGGACTTTGAAAGTGGCGACAATTCGGCGGTGCTGGTCAACAACAACGACTGGATGAAAGAGTTTTCCTACACGGCGTTTCTGCGTGACGTTGGCAAGAACTTCCCTGTCAATGTGATGTTGGGCAAGGACAGTGTGAAGAGTCGACTAACCAGTGAAGCAGGTCTCAGCTACACGGAATTCAGCTACATGCTTTTGCAGGCGTACGACTTTGTACGGCTGAATCAGGATTTTGATTGCGAGCTTCAAATCGGTGGCAGCGATCAGTGGGGCAACGTCACCGCAGGTATCGACCTTGGCCGACGCATGCTTTCGAAACAGCTCTACGGCATGACTTGTCCGCTGCTGACGAAGTCAGACGGAGCCAAAATGGGCAAGACAGAATCGGGAGCGATTTGGTTGTCCGCTGACCGAACTTCGCCATACCAGTTCTTTCAGTACTGGCGAAATGTGGATGACAGCGACGTTGATATGTGTCTGAAGTTTCTCACGGAGTTGCCAGAAGAAGAAATTACAGAACTGTCAAAGTCACGCGAAGCCGATGCGGCCAAGCGGGAAAGTCAGGTTCGGCTGGCCGAGGAAGTGACGACGCTGATTCATGGCGCCGATGGACTTCGACGCGCAAAGCTTGCTTCCGAAGTGTTGTTCGGCGCAGAGATTAGCGACCTTTCGGATGATGATCTGAACCAGATTTTTTCTGATGTCCCCAGTGCTGAGTATTCGTTGCAGTCTCTGGAGAGCGATGGTCTAACGCTGATCGATGCGTTGGCGCTGACGGGCCTCTGCAAAAGCAAAGGTGAAGCTCGTCGGACCATTAAAGAAGGTGGCGCCAACGTAAACAATGTCCGGCGTGAAGACATTGAAACCAGTCTGACATCTGCGGACAAAGCCAGCGAGTCGATTATCGTATTGCGCCGCGGGAAAAAGAAGTTCGCATTGGTGAAGCTGGTTTAGCTCGTCATCAGGCTCGACCGGATGTTCGTAGCACCACAACTGGAGCTTCGAACATCTACGGGCAAATTTGCTACGGCCCGACGTGAGTCCAGCCTCACCGACAGTTAGAAAGTTCGCTTGAGCATCATCGTGCCAATGGCAACGAGCGACCTGGATGCATCACTCTTCGGCAACCCGGCAGCAAAGGCAATCGCTCGCTCAGCAATCGTCTTTGCAACGCCGCGAGCGTAGTCGATGGATCCACTTTTATGCAGTACCGCAACCACATCCTTCACCGAAACGGTATTCATTCTGAGCAACTCAAACAAACCGTCCCGATCAACACCGCGCAGCGACGCCAAAGCGTGAATCACGGGCAGCGTCATTTTTCGATTCTGCAAATCGGTACCCAGAGTCTTGCCCACCTCGTTGGCATCTCCAACCAGATCCAAAACGTCATCCACGATCTGGAACGCGACTCCAAGATCACGACCAAAAGCCTTGAATGATTCGATCGTGGCCTCGTCCGCTCCCGAAAGCGAAGCTCCGATTCCACAACCAGCCGCACAGAGTTCTCCCGTCTTCTCAGAGACCATCTTTAAATACGCCGATTCAGTTACCGAAAAATCGGCCTGCCAGGCATTCTGCTTGATCTCGCCTTCGCACACCTGGTTGCTGGCTTGAGCCAACATTTTGACCGCTGCGATTGATTCTGATTTACTTCCGACAGAAAACGAATGGGTAAACAGGTAGTCGCCAAGCAAAACGCCTGGACGAGCGCCAAACTTTTCGTGTGCCGTCTCTTTGTGGCGGCGAGTTTTGGCTTCATCAAGAACGTCGTCATGTATCAGCGTCGCCAGGTGAATCATCTCCAGCGCTGCTGCGGCATAAACATGACTTTCGGAAACACTGCTCAACGCCTTCCCGGTCAGCAAAAGCAGAGCAGGGCGAAGCCGCTTGCCACCGAGAGAGCGACTGTGACTGAGCAATATTTCGACTTCCGGAGACGTCGCCTGCAATTCCGCAGTGATCGTTGACTCGACTTTCGCAAGTTCTTCAAGCACCGGGCCATAGATCGCCGAGAGCGAACTCTTTTTTTCAGCGGTGTCGTTTGGAGAAACGGCAATGCCAACTTTCGAGTCGTTTGAAACTGATTGTCCGATTACGTTCGACACGCTGATTCCTTCAACTGCGGACAAAGTCACCTGACTTGCCACCGGTTTTGCTGACCAACCCGATCTCTCGAATGGTCATGCCTTTGTCGACACTCTTGCACATATCGTAAACGGTCAGTGCCGAGACCGTTACACAAGTCAAAGCTTCCATCTCAACACCCGTGCGGTCAGTTGCCACAACGGTCGCCGTGATTGAAAGTTCGCCTTCGTTGATAAACTCGAAATCGATCTCAACCGAATCGACGTGGATGCTGTGACACATCGGAATCAAACCAGGCGTCTGTTTGACACCCATGATTCCAGCCACTCGAGCCACCTCGACGACGTCGCCTTTGGAGAGCTCACGGTTTTGGATCAGTTTCGCCGTTTCCACTTTCATTTGAATCAGGCCACGCGCCACCGCCACTCGACGCGAGTCATCTTTTTGGCTCACGTCGACCATGCGGCTTTTGCCTTGGTCGTCAAAATGGGTCAGTGGTCCAGACAAAACTCAACCAACACTTTCAGGGTAGTAACCGGTCATCCGATGCACAGAATAACTCAATGCTGCCGCACACTATAGACGGATTGTCACAGTCGAGAGAATTGCCACCGTCGCAGCCCGATTTTTCAGCAATTTCATACCGTCTACTGCGATGCCAGCGAGGTAGTGCGACATTTTGGCCAGCGAAATTCAAGATCGTTCCTGTTCACAACCAAACACCATTGGTTGACCAATTGATGTTCATTCCTGTGCCTTGATAATAGTGTCTTTTTGAAGAAATATCTCTACCTTTCTCGCATATTCGGTCTCGAAATTGATTGCTATTCCTTTACGGAATCGAATAATCCTGACTCCCGTTTTGGGGAATTCATTTCTGAACCAAAAGGCATCGCATGCGAACAGAGAACTGGTTGAACGAATACGTTTTTACCGTTGACAATTTTCTTTCATTGGAGAAGTGCGACGCTTATATCAAGATGGGCGAGGACATTGGCTATGAAGAAGCTTTGATCCACACCGCCGACGGCATCGTTCGCGTGTCTCAACACCGCAACAACGATCGCGTGATATTCAGAAACGAGGCGATCGCTGAAAAATCATGGACGATTGCAGAGGACTTTCTGCCCACTGAAATTGAAGGACGAAAACCAATCGCCATCAACGAACTGATCCGATTCTACAGGTACGATGCCGACCAACAATTCAACTGGCACCAGGATTTTCCCTACGAAAGGGACAACGGCGAGAAGAGCTTACTGACTCTATTGGTTTATCTGAACGATGGATTCGAAGGTGGTGAAACTTCATTCGATGACTCGTTCTCCGATGAGCCATTTGATGAACTCCAGGTCTCGCCAAAACAGGGAACAGCCCTGTTCTTCTGGCATGAGACGCACCACAAAGGAGAACCCGTCATTGAAGGAAGAAAATACGTCATGCGTTCTGACGTGATGTTTTCTTCTCTCGAAGATTTCGGGGACAGTGAAGACTACGAAGATTTCGAGGGCCAGTAGTCTGAATTTCTGAGGACCGCCACCATTTGAAGCCGGTGGCGGATTTCAGAAATGTTTCACTCAGGATGCGATCGAGCGAACGACCTCGACGGTGTCCGATGGCTCGGGACGCTGTTTGTAGTCGGAGTTGAAATCCGCCCCGCGAACCACGCCACCTTTATCGACAACAAAACGGGCAGGAATCGGCAACTCCCATTTCGTGTTTCCGTTGAAGTCATCAAGATTGATACCAAATTGCCCATAGACCGCTTTCAGGTCGTCCGGAAAACCATGCTTTAGCCCAAGGACTTCTGCGTAGGCGTTGTCATTATCGCAGAGTACGTCAAAGTCCAGCTTTCGTTCCTCGACCAGTTTTCGATTTTTCTCAACTGATTGCGGTGAGATTGCGACAAGTGTTGCGCCAAGGCTTTTGAAATCCGCGACCGCGGTATTAAGAGCATCCAGCTCAAAGTTGCAATACGGTCACCACATGCCACGAAAGAACGTGATCACCAGAGGCCCGGATTCAAGCATCTGTTTCGAAGAAACGGCATCTCCCTGGGAGCCCGACAAAGAGAACTCGGGCAACGCGGTTCCAACGGTTGGAATGCTTCGTGACGGAATCGTCGCAAGCAATTCTGCCGAGCTTCGCTGAATGACCGCCATCATCTCCGGCGTCGCTTTGCCAGCGGACTCTTTCATGTACTGGTCGATTCTTTCTTTGAGCGTCATAAAGCACCATCGTTGGGGAATGTTGGGATTTCGTGTTCGACGTCATGGAACACCACATCTTACCGAATTGCCAGAAGCGACAATCCCCCAGCTAGTTAAATTCGACTTCCTTCTCGATCTCCGTTGAACTGAATTGCTCACCTGCCCAAACTTTGGTAACCGTTACTTTTGCTCCAGTAATCGACTGAACCGAGAGCATTGTTACGGCAGTTCTGGATTCTTGCGGAATCACAGGCCGTTCAAATTCGAAAACTTCCTTAATCGCCCGCTTGCCGACCGCGCCGTTCATCAATTGAACCTGAGCTTCAATTTTTGTAATCTCGCAAGGGCTCAGATTTCGAAAATTTATCTCCAGGAAAAGCTTGGTACCATGAACTTCGCTGGTGACCGGATCCAGAGCCTGTGCAATATCCCGTTCGATTTCAAGCAGCTCAATACTCGGAGACGTTAACCTGGGCGGTACTTTTTCCCCAGAGACAAGCGGCGTTTCAGAGCCAGGCGTTTCTATAACCTCATAACCTTGGGCAACTTCTGCCTTTTTCAACCCAAGCTCATCTCCATACTTGTCCCACAGCAAATACCCTACTGCTCCCAGCAAGCCCAATACGACCAGTTTTGAAAACAGAGCCCCGAAGCTCGATGGGCGTTTGTCAGGGTAGTTATAGAGATCACCGCCTACCGCTGGCCCGGACGTTTCAATGTTGATCTCGTCGGCGTCTTTTTTATCCTGGGGAACAGCGACGGGGATCGCAGCCGGCGGATTTGGCTTGGACTGAGCAGGCTTGGCCGCGGGCTGCGCACCAAGTGGGCCGACGAAGACATCGAACTCCAGTTCCCGTTTGCAGAATCCGCAAGCAGGCTTTTCAAGATTGAGGTCGCTGACGTCATCACACCACGGGCAACGCACCAGAAGATCTGCCGTCTTCTTCGCTAAACGCTCGATACGCAAAACGCTGCTGCACTTCGGGCAGACGACTTTCTTTCCTGCAAACCTTTCAGGAAGCGCCTTACGATAGCCACAACGGCAAACAAGTCGCAGCGGTTTGTCATGGCTGGATTGCTTCGCCATTGGGAAAATACGCCGACCGGGAAGTGAATGGAAAACTTCGCCGCACGTTCGGGCGAACGCTTGAAGAATGAAGTTTCACAACGGCAGTTGGAGAGTATTGAAAAGTGGAGCTGAGGGGGCTCGAACCCCTGACCTTTTGGCTGCCAGCCAAACGCTCTCCCAGCTGAGCTACAGCCCCAGTTTCAACGACGAAAGATTATCAATCCTCTTCGACACTGTCAACTGATCAACTGGACACGAATTCAGCTTTAAGGTTCGTGATGCCGTTATTTCCGCTTCGCAGCTACCCTTGCCGGTCAGCGACGGGAAAAAAGTGATCTCTAGCCGCCCAGCCAGTTGCAGAATCCGGTCCAGGTTCGGGAAAGCAATCTTCCAGAAACGACGTCCTCCGTGATCGTTTCCTTGTCTGATGAAAAATTCATCCAAACGGCTTCGATGTAAGGCTGGCTGCTGGTGGCAAACATCTGCCAGATTCCCTCGTCGTTGATTCGCTGCAGTCCCTGCCAGTAGTGATCAAAAAGATGCTCGTCCAACAACTGTCCTGTCACGCGAATTGTTGTCAGTGCTCCTTTGCTGACGGTCGCAACCTGATTCAACGTGTACATGGTCATCGCGCTCGAAACATCAATCAGATCAACTTCCTGATCATCTGCCATATCCTGCATCTCGCCCCACATGCGTTTGATTTCAGCTTGAGGAATGATTTTCGTAGGATCGATCGTTCCAACAGATGCCTGCGCTTCTTCGATCGTCTCCTGCAAACCTTCGAGACTCAGCGGCGGTTTGTCAAAACGGTCGGCTGCCTTTCCCGATGCCGAACTGATCGCCTCAAGCAAGTCAGCCGCGTGATCGATGGTCGAATCGGCATCGATGACGCCTTCTCGCTTAAGTTCGTCACCCAATTGTTTCAGATAGACATTTGACCCGTAAGCCACATCACTCATGACCGCCAGAATCGTCATCGGAGAAACGTGCAAGGTCGCCATGCCGGCAAGATCAACAAATGTACTGACCGTTTTCCTGGCGACGTAGCCTTCGACTTGAGCTTCGGCTTCGGCCGCTGTTTTCTTCTCGCTACGTTCGGTTCCTCCGATGTCATGAGCCACCATGTCCAACATCTGTTTGACGAATGTCCTGTACGTCTTGGAATCCTGAAACGCAGACGGCAGCAGCAACGAAGCCGATTGCTGCGCGATGCCACCGACGATCGCTGCGGTACTGCGAATCGCACGCTCGGGCAATGAAATCGTATACTGAAGATACTTGGTAACCGATTCGATTCCCGGATCGGACTCAACAGGCTTTTTGCTCAACGTTTAACTTTCCGTAGGTGAAACCGGACGCACTGAAATGCGATTCACAGGCCAGAGACTTGCGTACCTTTTATTTCGACTGCAACAACTTCATCGCGGCATCGCGATCGCTGGCCGCAACAACGACGCGAACATCACTGGCAATCTCCGTTTGAAAACCGGCAGTATAACCACCAATCGCTTGAGCCTGAATTCCGTGTGCATTGAGTTGCACGACGATCGCGCTGGCGCTCATTTCATCTGGTAGCGACGCGACCACAGTCGGTGAAGTCGGATCTACGGAACTGCGACCGAATGCGAGGAAACCGGCGAATGTTGCCAAGCCCATCACGGCGCCGACCAAACACGGCAAAATCAGTTTCCGTTCTGCGGGAGATTCAATCACGAAAAGCGAACTCACCAGGCCAACGGTAACCAGTGCGAACAACAACAGAATTCCTGCTTCGATGGTTTGACGTTTCATGGTGATTCTCCTTTTAGATTTCGACGCACTGCCCTGCCCTTGCCTTACGCTCAGCGTTCGGCAAGCCATTTTTTCACGCTCGGACGCAGTTCTGCGACCAAAAAAGCCGATCCGGCAATGCAGATCGCATCGTTACATTCGAGAGATTGAGCCAAATATTGCCATGCAAGTTCCGGAGTTTCCCGAATTTTCACATCTGGAATCCGCTGTCCCAGGTCACGGCGACGTGAAATCGACTCTTCAACGGCCGCCGCAAGTTCCTCGATCGGCTTGCCGCGCGGATTATCCTGATAGCGAGTAAGCACCAGTTCGTCAGCCGTAGCCACAAGCGGATCCACAATTTCAGCCGTTTCCTTTTCGCGAGTTGTCGCAACAAGAAACCGTTTGCGACAACCGGAATCAGCTTCGTCATCGAAAGTCCGCATCAGGGCGTCAACGGAAGCTCCATTGTGTGCCATGTCCATCATGATAAACGGAGAACGTGACAAAACTTCCGTGCGACCAGGCAGCGTCGCTGACAAAATACCGTTGCGAATGTGATCGTCCGAAATCTTCCATCCCTGATCAATCAGAATCCTACAAGCCGTGATTGCGAGGGCAGCATTGGCCAGCTGGTGATCGCCAGGCATATTGTTTTCAAGTGCTTCGATCGTGAACGATTCTCGCGTTGTGCCGCTACAGGAAAACGATCCGTCATCGTTTCGATGAACTTGCATGTCGCGATCAAGTTGGAACACATGTGCACCGCGATCAGCTGCGATCTCCGTGATGACTTCGATGGCTTCAGGATGGAGTGCTCCACTGACGACCGGAACACCGGGCTTGATGATGCCAGCTTTCTCAGTCGCGATTTTAGTTATCGTGTCGCCGAGCTGCTTCACATGATCGAGACTGATATTGGTAATGATACTGACCGCGGGCTGGCAAACGTTCGTCGAATCGAGCCGTCCGCCAAGTCCAACTTCCAGGACAACGGCGTCCGCGTTCTGGTTTGCGAAAAACTGAAACCCGGCGGCAGTGATAATCTCGAAGAACGTCAGACCTCGTTCGTTCCGTGAGGCAAACTCTGCATCGAGGTATTCGATTGCTGGTTGAATCTGGTCCAGCACCGCCGAAAGTTGCGAATCGGTGATCAGTTCATCATCGACAGCAATTCTCTGATTGATTCGTTCGAGGTGCGGCGAACTGTAGATGCCGGTTTTCATTCCCGCATGCCGCAGGATCTCGCCGGTCATTTTCGAAACCGAGCCCTTTCCCTTTGTGCCGGCAACGTGAACCACGGGACACGCCTGGTGTGGGTGGCCAAGGCGATGCATCAAGTCGTGCATCGTTTGCAGTTTAAAACTTCGAGGGCCAGCAGAACTTTGGCGCTCGTAGTTGACACGTTGATACAGCTCAGCCAATTGACGTGAGTACTTTGATGCGGCGGTCTCATTCATGGATGAATTATACGACCCCAGTACATCGATCCAATAGCGACACAGGGATCGCAGATCATCAAGCAACAAAAGAACCGAATATTGCCATCAAAAACATGAACACGAGGATTCCAACAAAAACCCAAACGACAATCGATGTTTTGTATTTTATATGTGGCGTTTGTCGAATCACTTCTTTGTATTGATCTGAAAAAACCGTCGTTCCCTTTTCAGATAACAGCAAAAAAAGAAAATAACCGTTGATCAAGGTCCCGACTGGAACCAGTACCAAACCCAGGACGGAGAAAACGATTGCTGGAACTCTGGTCCATCGACTCAACCTTCGCAACCCGAACGCAATAGTGACCTGCAATACGCCAATTGCAAACAAACCACTTCCGCAAAGAAAAAGTAACGCCAACGTACCGGGATCACGCGTCTGGCTCGCGGAAATCAAACTTCCAACGGCGACAACGAAATAGATGACTCCGGCAAGGGTCGCCAACAAACCCGAAAGTAAAAACAGAGTGCCCATCGATTGAATCGATGCTTCATGCGAAAGGTGCTTGTGCCGAACCGCTTCTACATCTGACAGAACGGGCTTCTGTTGAACGACGCCTGGAGCGTAGGGGTTTGGTTCGAATTCTGACATCACTGTTTTCTATCAGAAATGTTAGTTGGGGTCGAATTTCAACTACATTCAAAACCACGAAGTACGCGCGATCGAAGTACGCTCACGCTGGAAGCCTATATGTCATCTGATAGTTTGCCGCGAGTCATGCTCCAAAAACTAAAGCACTGATTGCAATCAAGATGAACAGCACAAGAATACCCAGAAGCACCAATACGATAATCGATGTCTTGTATTTAATATGCGGAGTCTGGCGAATCACTTCCTTGTATTGTGGAGAAAAAACCATGGTTCCTTTTTCCGACAACAACAGATAGAGGACATAGCCATTGATCAACGTCCCGACTGGAAAGAAAAGCAATCCAATGCCTGCCAGGACTGCAGTAGGGATCTTTGACCAGGGAGCCAATTTTCGCAAACCGATGGCGACCGCTATCTGGCCAGCGCCGAGCATGATCACGATGGGGCCAGCAACAAGAAGGATTCCTGCAAGCGCATCATTGGGTGGTTGGCCGGCTTGGGCCGGAGTACTGAAAAGAATGACAGCGGTGATGACGTATCCAAACCCTGCGAGCACTGCCAATGCCCCGGACAGAATGTAAAGTATGCCGATCGATTTGATCGACGCTTCGTGCGACAAGTATTGGTGACGAATCGCCTCGACGTCGGTATGAACGTTTTCTTTTTGAACAACGCCTGCAGCATATGGATTTTGTTGGAATTCAGACATCACAGCTTTCTATCAGAATTGGAACTCACCGTCAAAACTCGGCAGCGAAGATGGCACAGGCTCGCAACCCGAGTTTGCATTCCGATCACGGGCTGCTGGAAGCTTATTGCCCCGGGCTTTAACGTGCGATCAATGAAGCTACGATCGATACCAACAATGCAACTCCAACGGCATAGAAAAAAAGAATCACGATGGCTTTGAACCAGGCGAGTCCCGTTTGTTGATACTTGAACTGCGTCGATTCCAACTGCACGGTTTTGTACTCGGCTGAGAAAATGAACTGTCCTCGTTCGCCGACGAGTAAACAAAGCATGTAGATGCTGGCCAGGGTTCCCAAAGGAAACGCCAGCAATCCCAGAACGGAAATCGTGATCGCGGGCGTTCTTGCCTTTGGTGAAAGAGACCTCAGCCGTTCGCCGATGATGAAAAGATACCAGGCGACACCAGTGAAACCGATGCCAACACCGATCAGAAAAAGATCAAGTTCGACCGGTTGGATTCGCTGCAGAACTGACTCCAATGCTCGTGCGGCCAATAGAATTCCACCCAGAAAAAACAGTAACGAAGCCAGAAAGAACACGATCCCCCACGAACGAAAAGTCGATTCCAGCGTAAAAAAGTTCGCACGGGTTTGCTCAGAGGTGTTCAATCGCTTCGAAATCGGCCTCGACGCAAATGGGTTCGGGTCTGAATCCTGATTCACAATGGGCATCGTTTCGGCTGAGAGTTTGCCTGATTCTG
>CAYUNP010000025.1:39095-41066 GCA_964446085.1 uncultured Pirellulaceae bacterium | reverse complement strand
CTACGATCAACCAGACGATTGCTTTCTCAATCCGCTGCTCACAAAAAACATCAACCAAACCCATGCAGCAATCCATTGCACGGTGCTGGCCCAAAGATAAAGCCTGTGAAGCCAATAGAACTGGTCGTAATCGCCTTTGATCTCGCCGAGAACACGATCCGCAAATGCATCGATCTGAGGATGCAAAATGAACAACGAAGCCAACATCGCCAGCATAATGATGGGGCAGGCCAACTGAACACGTCGATTCCAAACACCTCTTATTCGCCATGAAAGAATCGAATCGACGATCATCAAAACAGCCGACAGCACGCCCAACCAATTCAGGGGCACTGTGGCTCGACGGGTAATCATTCCCTGTTCAAATGACGAACCAAGCACCTCATTGCCGATCGGAACCACGAAGCTGACGTAAAAGAAAAATCCGCCAAACCAAATGGCGAACGATGCCAGTAACAGCACCTGAAAAATGATCGTCAGTAATTTCACGGAATCGTTGGCCAGTAATTTAAGGTTGAATCGTCCACATCGTAGGCTCAAGCGCTGTCGATGCAAACAAGCGAGCGCATAAAAAAAGCCGCCCGATTTCTCAGGCGGCCTGGTTTCAGTATTCAACAAAGATTACTTCTTTGGCTGTTGAATCGGCTGACCGTCTTTCCCAAACAGGAAGTTGAATCCAGAGAATCCACCTCCGCCGCTTTGCTGATTCACGACGTAAGTACCGTCGAGAAACTTCTTGACGCGATTTCTTGAATCGACCAGGTGAGCCTTCGAGTAAGCATCAAGCTTCCCGGAATCGGCAGCCTTTTCAAGTTTCTCATGGAGCTCATTGAGCTTCAACGCCGCCAGGTTGGCAATCGGCTTCATCGCAGCGGATGAACCTTTATCCTCTTTGGCCAGATCAAACAGACGCTCGATGAACTCGGTCTGCAGGTTACGACGCATGCTGGAAATGGCTGGCTTACGCTCAGTAAACTTGCCCTTTGGCAACTCGTCCAACTCAAGCCAGATTGCATCGTCAATCGTGGTGATCAACTCGTTGAGTGTCAGAGCATCTTCATCAGCAGGGATGCGATACTCGTTGTCATAAACGTTGGCTAGCTTCGACGGAGACATCAACTGCGAAAGGGTACTCGCCTGAAGACTCATCACACGATCATGAACAGGCCACGTCGGCGTGTCGAATCGATTCCAGTGATCTTTGGTCATGTATCGCAACAGTTCCGTGTTGAGGCCGAAAGCTTCATCCCGGAAAATGTTGTCGATCACGAATTCAAGGGCAGCACGTTGCTCTTTGGTAGAAACCGGAGTCAACGGAGCTCGTTCTTGCGGATCACCTTTCTTGTCACGATTGATGAACGTTCCACCAACCCAGTTAGCCATCATCGAACTGGCTCGCGTTTGCATCGTCAACGTTGTCAGATAACCTCGACGAGCTTTCGACCACGGTTGACCTTTCTTGACGAACTTGTCGATGATCTTGGCACGATGGGTTTTGGCCAACGCAATTTGCTCATTCGCAAAATCAAGAGGGTTCTTTCCGAAGTCATAACGACGTGCCAACGGGTCAGGGCCGCTGGTATCCTCATCGGTCGCGAACGCCAACTGTGGCTCAGAAACACGAGAGAGAATCTTTGGAAGCTTCTTCTCGTCCATTGAGTAACCGTATTCGATCGCCCACATGTCGTAGGGACCAACACCAATCATGGCCCAGTCACCCTGAATTTCACCTTCTTCAACGAAGAAGTTGGTCGGGTTGTAGTCCATGACACTTCCCGTGAAAGGCTTGACGCCTTTGAGAAGCTCAGAGTTCATCTCGGCGATGTCGTAGATCGAAGAAGCTTTGAAGTTGTGACGCAAGCCAAGGGTGTGTCCAACTTCGTGAGCCACGAGGTCAGCCAGCAGGCTACCGATGAAAGATTCCGGCATGCCGTCGAGCAATTGCTCTTCCTCTTCTTTGTCCTCGTCGTC
>CAYUNP010000025.1:33820-38995 GCA_964446085.1 uncultured Pirellulaceae bacterium | reverse complement strand
TCGTCGTCATCATCGTCGGCCGATTCCTGGTCGTCATCGTCGTCGCTTTTTGACTTCTTCTTTTTCTTCTTTTTCTTTTTCTTCTTCTTGTCTTCCTCTTGAGCCATTTTCATGTCCATCGACATGCGCATGAAAGCGATGTCCATCGAGCGACCGTCCGCTGCGAAGCAACCACTGTTAATATCAGCAGGCGATCCCTTCTTCTGGATCGAATCCGGGCTTTCGCCCATCATCTTCGCCTGGAAAGACTCCTTGGCACGGTCAGCAAACTTCTGGCTGGCCTCGTGCAAAATCTGCTGACGAACGAATTCACGGTCAGCAGGTTCCGCCAGACGAACTCGCGGATCCCAGTTGGGATGCTGAACGTACCACGCAAGTTCTTCTGCGGTAGCACCTTCCATCACGAGCTTTGGCATGATGTTGCTAAACTGATACTCAAAAGTACGAATCCAACCGTCGGTAAGGACGATATCCGCATCAAGAATTTCGCCAGTCTTCGGATTGACCCGGCTGGGGCCGATCGCAGTTGAAATATTGTTGTTCAACCAACGAACGAAATTGTAACGAACATCTTCGGGATCCTTGTCCATGTGCTCGCCGGACTCACGATCCTGTTGACGAACTTCAATGGCACCTACGATGCCAACTTTTTCGAAAGCCTTGTTCCAGTGAAGGATTCCTTCGCGAACAAACCGGCGATAGCGAACAGGCGTTGTGTGTTCAATGTAGTAAACGATCGGCTGCTTCGGAGGACTCAAACGCAACTTTGGATCACGCTTCTCAAGGTGCCAACGATTGATGTAGCGAATTTCGGTCTCGTCATCGTTGTACTTACCGTAGTCGCTTGACTGAGTCAGAAAGTAACCGACCCGCTCATCAGCTTTGCGAGGCTTGAAACCTTTTGAACCGCGCAGCTTACTGACCGAGAAGTGCAGCGTCTTCAAAGAGCCACTGTACATCGGTACTTCGTAGCACAGTTCGATGTTGTCGGGGAATGCCTTGGCCGTCTTGATCGAAGTCAAGCTTGTATTTGGAGCCACGAAGGAATCAAAGAACTCACCTGAATTCGAAAGCAGTGCCTGGTTCAGATTGATCACCGGACGGCCGCCGTCCATCGTCAGGATTGGAACGTCCAGCAATACGCGGTCAGTGAACAGACGTTTGACAGAAGAATTGGATTCGGCGTCGGAACCTTTGATAGAGAGATTCTCTTCCATCATGGCCAGACGTTTGCCAAATTTTCTCCAGTAGACGTAGCGTGCCGATGACTGCAAACCGGCAAAAATTTCACCACCAGCAACAGTGGGTGCAATATAGTGACGGGCAGTGGCGTAATCCTTGGGCAACTTGCCGAGGATCTGGCCAGTTTTTTTGTTGGTCCAAAGTTCGAAGAAAGCACCGCCGTCGCCTTCTACTTTTTTATAGTCTTTGGTTACCTTTTCCATCGCTGGAAATTCAGGTTTTTTCTTTTCTGGTTTTTTGGGGTCTTCGGCGAAAGATAAACCAGCCATCATCGTTGCAGACATGGCCGCGATGAGTATCAATTGGAGGCAGCGAGAAAGTCGCATTTGTCAAACTCCTTCTGGGAATCGAAAAGTCAATCTAATAAATATAGAACGCCAGAAAACGGAGGCTCTGCTGGCGATTTGGATTGGGGAAAATACAGCACGAATGCGCGTCCATCTCCCGGTAGTGGCAACTGGGTCAAGTTAACCACTTCGTCGCCAAATCTCTCCGGCGACAATACGGGCGTACGGATAGCCCATCCGCCCTTACCCGTACCATGGTACCTGGTCCACACAGAAAAAGTTTGAGGATTTTGTCGATCGCTCCACAATCCTGAAACCCTGTCAGACCACAAGTCCAGTTCACGTTTCAACAATCGCGGCGAATTGTTGTTATATTGGTTAACTGTGGCGGACAGATGGGGTTCCGCCAAAACTGGGATTCGATCCCAACATGAATGCTGGCCTATAGACGGAGAAGCCAACATGGATCTTGGATTTGAGGTGCGATTCGATCGCCCGTGGTTTCTGCTGCTGCTAATTCTGTTGCCCGTAATTTGGGTTTACAGCTTTAACAGCCTGGCCGGACTCGGACGTTTTCGCCGGTGGTTTGCCATCATCCTTCGTTCTGCCGTTCTGACCATTCTTGTGTGTGCGCTCGCACAAATGCAGTGGCAGCAAAAGACGGATCGCCTGACGGTTATCTATCTGCTGGATCAGAGCGAAAGCATCCCGGTCGAACAACGCGACTTGATGTTGCAGTACGCAGCGAAGGAAGTGAAGTCTCACCGTCGCAAAAACACAAACGACATGGCGGGAGTGATCATCTTTGGCACGACAGCCAAAATCGAGTGCGCTCCTTTTGATGGCGACATTCCCACGATCGGTGAAATTGAGTCCGATTTCGATCTCAACCGCGACAAGACCTCGATCGAGTCAGCACTGAAACTTGCCCGAGCTTCTTTTCCCGAAGGTACTGCCAGACGTGTCGTCATCGTCACTGATGGAAACGAAAACGTTGGCGACTCACTGTCGGTCGCCCAATCAATGTCTGAAGACGGAATCGGAATCAACGTTCTGCCAGTTAACCGACTGGCCAGCGACGATGTTGCTGTCGAAAAAATTGTACTGCCATCAGAACTTCGCCGTGGACAGGAGTTCGAAGCGCGTGTCGTGGTTAACAATCAGACAACTGATCCCGATGCTGAACCAGTCAAGGGTCGCCTGGTTCTGACGCCCACCTCAAAAAATTCTGATTTGCCAGTACTGGAACAGCGAGTCGAACTCAAACCCGGCAAGAATATTCTCGGCTTTCAACACAAGATCCAGCAGGCATCTGTTTTCACTTTTGAAGCCAAGTTCGTTCCCGACGAGGACAAAGACGACCAGATTAAACAAAACAATCGAGCGACGGCGTTTTCACACGTTCGTGGCAAAGGCAAGGTGTTGCTTATTGAAGACGGTTTCTATGAAGGAGAGTTTCAGAACCTGATTCAGACACTGCAATCGAACTCGATCGAAGTCGACGTTATCTCGACAAAGACGCTTTTCACTTCAGCGGCTGAACTGCTGCAGTACGATTCGATCATTCTGGCAAACGTCCCGAAAGCTTCCGGCAACGACTCAAACAACGACGAACCGGCTCAGATTGATGCTTTCAGTAACGCCCAGGTTCAAATGCTGGTCGACAATTGCGAACAGTTCGGCTGCGGACTGGTGATGATCGGAGGAGACCGGGCACTGGGAGCAGGTGGTTGGTCGAATTCGCCGCTTGAGAAGGCGATGCCAGTCGATTTTCAGATCAAAAACGACAAAGTCTCTGCCGTTGGTGCGTTAGCGCTGATGATGCACGGCTGCGAGATGGCCAACGCGAACTACTGGCAAGTCCAGATCGCCAAGGAAGCTTTGGCCGTGTTGGGGCCGATGGATTTCTGTGGCGTGATTGACTGGAGCGACTGGGGTGGCAAGCCGCGTTGGTTGTGGAAACTGCCCAAAGGCGTTGATCGTGTGTTTGGAAACCGCAAGCGCATGAAGGGCATGATCAGCCGCATGGCGACTGGCGATATGCCCGACTTCAACGCACCGATGAAAATCATGCTTGCCGGGCTCAAAGGCGTGGACGCATCGATGAAGCACGTGATCATCATTAGCGATGGCGATCCTACGACGCCCACCAATGCGTTGCTTCAGAAATTTGTTGACGAAAAAATCAAGATTTCAACCTGTGCCGTTGGAACTCACGGACCGGCTGGAAGTACGCCGCTCAAGAAGATTGCCAACATCACCGGCGGGCGATATTACGTAATTAAGGACGCCCGAGCGCTACCGCAGATTTATCAACGCGAAGCTCGTCGTGTCGCCAAGCCCGTCATTCGCGAATCGAAGACAGGTTTTGCCGTCATCCCGACTTCGCAGGGCGCCAACCACGAAATCATGCAAGGAATCGAAGTTGAGTCCCTGCCACCATTTCTTGGATTCGTGATGACCACGATCAAGAAGAACAGCCTCGTCGAACAACTGGCTCTGTCGAGCGACCCGGACGATGACGGGGAGAATTCGACTCTGTTGGCAACCTGGCGTTTCGGCAATGGTCGCGCAACAGCGTTTACATCCGACGGCGGTCACAAGTGGACGACTCCCTGGATGGACACCAGTCAATACGACAAAATGTTTGTGCAGGCAATTCGTCATTCCATGCGACCGATCACCCAGGATGCAAACTTTAGCGTCGCCACGGAACATCGCGACGGCCGCGTTTCTGTGACGGTCACTGCGTTGGACGAAAATGATGCCTTCATCAACTTTTTGGACATCGGAGGGACGGGAATCGGTCCCGATGGAAAGAGCATCCCGCTTCAATTTCAACCCGCTGGGCCCGGACGTTACGTCGCCGAAGCCGCAGCCAATGGAGACGGCAACTTTCTGGCGTCGATCTTTCCTGGCGAGGGATACGAACGTCTGACGACGGGCGTGAACATAGCCTATTCGTCGGAGTACTCGGATCGCGAATCAAACTTTGCGCTCATGAATTCACTGGCACAATACAAACCACGCGGCGGCGAAGAGGGGGAAGTCATCGAAGGGGATCTGACCAAAACGGGTTTCGATAATCTTCTTCAACACAACAACTTTACACCGACGCTTACCGCTGCGATCAACATCGAAGACATCTGGCCATTTTTGGTAGTACTTTGTGGCCTGACTTTTGTTGCCGATGTATTTATTCGACGTGTGGCGGTGACTTTTGAGTGGGTTCCCGAAGCCTGGTTAGCGATGTTGAAGCAGCTTGGCTTGAAGAAAGATCACGTTGCGGCTCCGGCCAGCATTTCCCGGCTGCAAAGTCGCAAAGCTGAGATCGAGAAAGATATTGAATCACGACGTGCTGCGACGAAGTTCGAAGCAGATCCAGAAATCCAGGTAAGCGGAAAACAGCAACTTGATGACATTTTGGCCAGCGAAATTGCCAAGACTCCAGCTCCTCCACCGAAGATAGACAGAGAGGAGAAGCAGGAAGAGGACCAATACACTTCCCGACTTCTGGCTGCCAAGAAAAAGGCACAGGACAAACAGAACCGTGGCAAAAAGGAAGGTTAACCTTCCAGTTCACGAACCTTGAGATTGAAGAACAGCACGAATCACAACCCGACGCGTGAGCGAGGGATCAACAGCC